>JBJSZF010000488.1:0-11466 GCA_046090125.1 Verrucomicrobiota bacterium | reverse complement strand
GATGCGGCCCGCCAGGCGATGTCGCACGGGATGCGGGAGGTGGAGGTTCGTGTTTGCGGTCCCGGTTCTGGGCGTGAGGCGGCGGTGCGTGCCCTGCAGAACATTGGACTGGAGATCTCGGCAATTCGCGACACCACCCCGGTGCCCCACAACGGATGTCGTCCCCGCAAAAAGCGCCGCGTCTAAGACCCTTCAAATTTTCTATACCATGGCACGTTACACTGGTCCTCGTGTTCGCATCAGCCGCCGGCTGGGTGTACCTATCTTTGGGGCGTCCAAGTATCTGGAGCGTCGTCCCCATCCGCCGGGCATGCATGGCCCAAAGTCGCGTCGCAAGAACAGCGATTATGCTGTTGGACTGCTTGAGAAGCAAAAACTGCGCTACTTTTACGGGCTGCAGGAGCGTCAGTTTCGCAACGTTTACGAGCGCGCGCTTCGCATGCGCGGCGTGACGGGCGAGAAGATGCTCCAGATTCTCGAGACGCGTCTCGACAACATCGTTTACCATTCCGGACTTGGCCTGACACGTCCTGGAGCGCGCCAATTTATCTCCCACGGGCATGTGAAGGTGAACGGTCGGAAGGTGAACATTCCGTCCTTTGCCGTGAGGGTTGGGGACATCATCGAGGTCAAGGATCACAAGACGTCGAAGTCTGCGGCCCAGAAGAGCCTGGAGGGTTCGACCGCGCGGGTAGTGCCGGACTGGGTTGAAGTGGACCGAGAGAATCTCCGCGCACGGCTGCTGAGGGTTCCTGGGCGCGACGAGATCAACCCAATTGCCAACGAGCAGGCAGTGGTGGAATTTTACTCCCGATAAGAAACAAAACACCCTTGGCTTGCCAGGGGAAGCAATTACATGGGCGTGTGCCGACTTCGGGAGTGGCGGGGCATGCCAGGTTAAAATTGCAAGGAGAAGACACATGCCAGTTCGACTAGGTCGGTTTGAATTGCCTAAAAGGCTGGTCAAGGACGAATCGTCTGCGACCGACACGTATGCGCGGTTTGTTGCTGAGCCGTTCGAGACGGGGTATGGGCATACAATTGGCAACTCCCTTCGGCGGGTGTTGTTGTCGTCGCTAGAGGGCGCGTCGATTACATCGATTAAAATCGATGGGGCGATGCATGAGTTCACGGCGGTGGACGGCGTGGTTGAGGACGTGACGGACATCGTGCTGAACCTAAAGCGTGTGAAGTTCAAGGTTCATAACCGCGAGGTCCACACTCTGCTGCTGTCGGTCAACAAGGAGGGGGCGGTGACGGCGGCCGACATTCAATTGAACCAGAACGTCGAGTTGGTGAATCCTGCCCAGCACATTTGCACCCTGGACCGGAAGAAGAAGTTCGAGGTGGAGATGGAGGTTCGGGTGGGGCGTGGCTTCTGTCCTGGCGACGAGAACAAGAAGCCGGACCAAGCGATTGGGGTCATCGCTGTGGACTCGCTGTTTTCACCGGTGAGCCGAGTTCGTTACTCTGTGGAAGCAGCGCGGGTTGGGCAACGCACGGATTATGACAAGCTGATCCTTGAACTCTGGACGGATGGCCGTTTGTCTCCGGACGACGCGCTAACGCAGGCCTCGGCGATCCTCCAGCATCACCTCGACGTATTTGTTGGCTACGACAAGAACGCCATTGAATTTGAGGAGGAGGCAAAGCCCCAGGATGACGACAAGGCGAAGCTGCGGAAGCTCTTGAACATGTCAGTGAACGAGATTGAGCTGAGCGTTCGTGCGGCAAACTGCCTGAACAACGCGAACATTACGACGGTGGGGCAGTTGGCGATGAAGTCCGAGCAGGAGATGCTCAAGTACCGGAACTTTGGAAAGAAGTCGTTGAATGAGATCAAGGAGAAGCTGGCCGCATTGAACCTCGCCTTGGGTATGACGTTCGAGCAGGGATTGCTCGAGCCACAACCCGAGCCGGCCGGAAAGCTGTAGAATCATTGCCATCCCATGCGTCATCTAAAGCGCAATACCAAGTTCGGCCGCAATGGCGAGCATCGCAACGCGATGCTCACAAACCTTGCCGCCAGCATCATCAAGCATCGTCGGGTCACGACAACCGTGACCAAGGCCAAGGTGGTCCGACAGGTGATCGAGAAGCTCATAACGCTCGGGCGTCACGCCATTGGCGCGTCCCCTGCGCGAAACGTCCATCTTCGGCGCCTAGCGGCGGGACGGTTGCGTCAGCAGCCTCGTTCCTTGTTTCGTGGCACCCCTACGGTTCGTGGCAAGGTGGCACGAGAGGCGTGGCGCGAGCAAAACGACGTGGTGCACATCCTGTTTGACAAGATTGCACCGCAGTTCAAGGACCGCTCGGGCGGCTACACACGCATTGTGAAGCTGGGTCAGCGACAGGGGGATTCCGCGCAGCTTGCCATCATTGAATTGGTTGAGGCTCCGACTGTTGCGCCCGCTGCAACGGTGGTGACCGATGCAGCTGCCCCTGCCTCTGGATCCTGATATCCAACTTGCGACAGCGGCTTTGAGGCATCGGCGAGCCTTTGGCAGTCTCGCTTGCTGGTGTAAGTGAAGGGGCCGTTTTCCTCTTGGGGATTCGGCCCCTTAAGTTTTTCTAGGGCTGGTTGGGGCCATTGCACTGAGCAGCAGGTGGCGGGCGTGGTGGGCTGCGGCGGCTCCACCTCCGAGCATGCGACCGAGTTCCAAGATGCGGCCGGCTTCATCCATCGATTGGATCCGCGACTCTGTTCGACCTTCGTGAACCTCCTTGGTAACGACGTAGTGGGCATCGGCGTGGGCGGCCACGGGAGCCAAGTGCGAGATGCAAAGTACTTGGTGGTCCCTGGCGATGCGCTTGAGGCTCCGTCCGACAGCATGAGCCGTTTCGCCCCCCACATTGGCATCCACCTCGTCAAACAGGAGAACGGGAACGGAGTCCTCGCGGGCGAGGACGGTTTTGAGGGCAAGCATGACGCGCGCCAGCTCGCCGCTTGAGGCGATGGAGCGCAGGGGACGCGCGGGTTCGCCTGGATTGGGAGCAAAAAGGAACTCGCACTGGTCCATGCCGGAGGAGCTGGCTGTGGCTGGGGTGTCATGTCCGGGAGAAGGTTGAAGCGCGACCGCAAGGTCGGCCCGCTGGAAGCCGAGCGAGGCCAACTCGCGGATGACGGCCTGGGCCAAGCGAGGGCCGAGGGCGGTTCGTTGCCGTCGCAGTTGATCGCAGTTGTCTAGGATGCGGGATTCGAGCCCCGCAATTTCTTCCTGGATCCTCGCAATTTGGTCCTGTCGGCCGGCGAGGGTGGATAGGTTCTCCCGTGCTTGGCGTGCAAAGTTGAGGATATCCTCGATGGTATTGCCGTACTTGCGTCGGAGGGATTGAACAAGATTGAGGCGTTCGGAGAGAGTTGCGAGGCGTTCCGGGTCCACTTCGATGGCGCGAGCGTGTGATTCGATGGACTGATGGAGGTCTCGAATGGTTGCGGTGGCGGCGTGGTGGGTCTCGGCGATGTTGGAGGCACGGGGGTCGAGGCGGATAATCTCGTGGATGCTGCGTCCTATGATGGCGAGGCGGCTCGACACGGAGTCATCCTCCTCACCAAGGCCGGCGACGATGGACCTTGTGATTTCCAGGATTCGCGCTGCGTTGCTGGCCCTGGAATGCTCGTCGGCGAGGGATGTTTCCTCTCCGACCTGAAGGCGAGCTGCTTCGATTTCCTGGACTTGATGGGAGAGGAGGTCGCGTTGTCGGCCGGTGGTTGCGTCGTCGTTCAGAAGCGACTGGAGGTCGCTCTGGAGCCGATCGCGTTGTTGCACGAGGTCGGATAGGGTTCGGCGCTGCGGCAGGAGGTTTCCGAAGGCGTCGAGGATGTCGAGTTGGCGTGCCGGTTGGAGGAGGGATTGGTGTTCGTGCGGTCCGTGGAGGTCCACGAGGCATTCGCCGAGGGCGCACAACGTGGCGAGGGTCGTGGGTGAGCCGTTGACGAATTGTCGATTGACGCCGTTGGTTCCGATCGAGCGGCGGATCACGAGTGCACCCGCCTCGCACGGGTCGAGGCCGGCCGCGCCAAGGATGCTGTCCACGGCGGACTGGCAACGGGAAGCGTTGAAGACGGCCTCGATCAAGCACATGTCGGAGCCTGACCGGATGGCGGTGCGGTCGGCGCGTTGCCCGATCATGAGTTGGATGGCGCCGAGGATGACGGACTTGCCGGCGCCCGTTTCACCCGTGAGGACGTTCAGCCCCGGATGGAGCTCCAGGGTGATGTCTGGGACCAGGGCAAGGTTTCGGATGCGAAGCGTCGCGAGCATGAACCGGGAGGAGCGTGCCGGTTGTGGCCGAGATGGGCAACGTTGGAGGGTAGGCCCGACGTGGGTTGACGAGCGCCTTGGGTTTGAGGGTTTGACAGCGGTCGGGCGGGTGTACCCCAATGCCCATGAATGAACGATTTATTGGGGCAGGTGGCGGTTGTGACGGGGGCTGGGCGTGGCATTGGGCGTGCGGTGGCCTTGCGTTTGGCTTCAGCGGGAGCGGACGTGGCTTGTGTGTCTCGGACGCAGGAGAACGCGGAGAAGGTGGCGGCAGAGGTTCGTAAGCTCGGGCGTCGAGCATGGGCGCTGGGCGTGGACGTGGCGGACCCTGCCGGTGTGTCGGCCGCCTGTGATTCCATCCTGAAGGATGCGGGGCGGGTGGACGTGCTGGTGAACAACGCAGGGGTCACGCGGGACGGTCTGTTGATGCGCATGAGCGAGGCGGATTGGGACGTGGTGATGGACACGAACCTACGTGGGGCATTCCTGACGACGAAGGGTTTCACCCGTGCCTTTGCCCGGCAGCGTTCGGGCCGGATTGTGAACATCGCGTCGGTGATCGGCCTGATGGGCAATGCTGGGCAGTGCAACTATGCGGCGAGCAAGGCGGGGTTGATTGGCTTCACCAAGTCCGTAGCTCGGGAGCTGGGTGGGCGTGGCGTGACGTGCAACGCGATCGCGCCGGGATTCATTGAGACGGACATGACGGCGGTCCTCAAGGAGGAGGTGAGGGCCGAGTTGTTGGGACGCATCCCGTTGGGTGGCTTCGGCAAGGTGGAAGACATCGCTGAGGCGGTCCTGTTTCTTGCGGGACCTGGTGGCCGATACATGACGGGGCAGGTGATCGTGGTGGACGGGGGGATGGTCATGTGATGATCGGACGAGCGCGGAATGGAAAGCAGGCTTGACGGTTTTCGGGGGCGTCCCTAGACAGGCGGCGAAATAAACGAGCGAAAGCACCATGGCTGAAACAACAATCGAGGAGCGGATCAAGGGCATCATTGCGGAACGCCTTGAATTGAAGGCTGACCAGATCGTTCCGGACGCATCGCTGCAAGAGGACCTTGGGGCGGACTCCTTGGATGCCGTCGAGCTGATCATGGCTCTAGAGGAGGAGTTTGGAATCGACATCCCGGACGCCCACGCCGAGGAATTGAAGACCGTCGGCGATGTTTTCTCCTACATCCAGGACCTTCAGAAGAAGTGATGTGGGCACGGGAATTGGGGCAGCTCATTTGAGGCTGCCCTTTTCCTTTTGCTGAACGAAGTCGAGGAGCGCATGGGGAGCAACTGGTCCGACCGCAGGGTCGTCGTCACAGGCTTGGGGTGCGTGTCGCCCCTTGGCCACGACGCGGGCACGCTATGGGGCAACATTCTTGCCGGCCAATGCGGCGTCGATGCCGTTCGTCGCTTCGACGTGACGGGGTACGATTGCCGGATTGCGGCGGAAGTGCGCGAGTTGGATCCCGTTCCGGCGTTTCCAAACGCCAAGGAAGTGCGCCGTACGGACCGCTTCACCCACTTTGGCGTGTATGCTGGATGGAAGGCGCTGCTGGATTCCGGGTTGGATTTGTCGCGCGAGGACCTGGACCAGGTGGGCGTGTACATCGGGTCCGGGATTGGCGGGCTTGAGACGACGGAGGAGCAGCACAAGGTGTTGCTGGCGCGCGGTCCTGGGCGCGTGTCGCCGTTCATGATCCCGATGCTGATCCTCAACATGGCGTCGGGCTTGTTCGCGCTGTACCACAAGCTGCGGGGGCCGAACTTTGCGACCTGCTCTGCCTGCGCGACGGGCACCCATGCGTTGGGCGAGGCGTGGGCGACGATCAAGCGGGGCGACGCGGCGGTGATGTTCGCGGGCGGGACGGAGGCGACCATCGTGCCCCTGGGCATGAGCGGTTTTGCCGCCATGCGGGCGATGAGCACGCGCAACGACGAGCCCAAGCGGGCCAGCCGGCCCTTCGACAGGGACCGCGATGGGTTTGTGATGGGCGAGGGGGCGGCGGTGTTGGTGCTCGAGGAACTGTCCCATGCCCAGGCCCGTGGGGCCCGGATCTACTGCGAGCTGGCGGGCTATGGCAACACGTGCGACGCCAACCACATGACGTCGCCGGACCCCGAGGGGGCCGGCGCGGCCCGGGCGATCCAGATGGCGTTGCGCCACGCGGGGTTGCCAGTGGATGCCGTGGACTACGTGAATGCGCATGCCACCTCGACTCCGGCTGGCGACATGTGCGAGGTGCAGGCGATTCGGCGTGTGTTTGGCGACCACGCCCTGCGCATCGCCGTGAGTTCGACGAAGGGTGCCACCGGCCACATGCTGGGGGCGGCGGGCGGCATTGAGACCGTGATTTGTTGCAAGGCGGTTGAGGCGCAGGTGGCTCCGCCCACCATCAATCTCGAGAACGTGGATCCCGCCTGCCCTTTGAACTGCGTGCCCAACGTGCCGCAAGAGCGGCGCATTGACGTCTTCGTGAAGAACTCGTTCGGGTTCGGCGGGCACAATGCCGTGCTGGTCGGGCGCAGGTTCAACGGCTGAACGGCCCTTCCTCGTCCGCAGGCGGCTGCCTCATGGCGTGGCGGACTTCCAAGATCGTGCAAAGCCCACACTGGCGACCACGCTCCATGCCATCCCGAGCCAGCGCGCCGGTCCGTGGACGAAGACCACGGCTCCGTTAAAGCCCATGAAGAGGAACGCGGCCCACCATAGGCGTCGCCACGGGGTCTTTAGGCGCGGCCAGGCCCACGAGGCTGCCAGCCAGGCGAGCAGGAAGCCATAGTTCGCCCAGACGCCGCTCCCGGATCTCCAGCCGGTGACGGCCTCGACCTGTCGGGCGGTGGCCTCGACGGCCGCTGCGTGGCTCCATCCGTGAACCTCGGCAAAGGCACAGCTGACGTGGGCGATCATGGCCATCCCACCCAGGCGCCAAGCCAGGGCCGGCCGTGCGAACCAAGGGGAGGCGGCTCCCAGCCCCAGCGCCAGCCACGCCAAGGACTTCAACGCGCCGCGCCCTTCACCGAGACGTCGAGGCAGACGGCTTCCTGCGTGCTGCGTGCGAAGACGTGCCCGCCCGCGACGACGGGCGTGGTCCAGCACTTGCCGGGCAACACGTCCGCCCGCACCACTTCCTGGTACCCCGTTGGCGTCGCCCGGATCAGCACCAGATCGCCCGTGTCTGACAGCGCGAGGACGTGCTGGTCCACGCCGATGACGTGCCCGGGGCCGAAACCGCCCTTTTCCCACTTCACGTCGCCCGTGACGATGTCCACGCACTTGACGGGCCCGGTGCCGTACTCCTTGAACTGGAACATCCCGTAGAGGTGTCCCTCATGGAGGACGGGCGTGGACCAGTGATTTGCCAAGGGCTTGTTGCCAGCCTTGCGGTACATCTCAGTGGCTTTGAAGGCGGTGCCCTCGCGACTGATGCGAACGGCCCCGGCCCCGACGCCATAGCCTGCCGAGCAATAGACCACGTCGCCCGCGACCACCGGCGACGCGGCCGTCGAAATGGAGAACGGGAACGCATAACGCCACAACTCGGCGCCCGTCCCTGGGTCCACGGCAAGAAGGCCGGACTTGAGGAAGAACACGGCCTGTCGCCTCCCGAGGATGTCGGCCACGACGGTGGTGGCGTGGGTGCAGGTCTCGTCAAAGGCCTTCCAGCGCGTGGCACCGGTGGCCTTGTCGAAGGCGATCAACGACTGGCCCGCGCCGCCGCCGGCCACGAGCACCACGTCGCCCTCGACGACGGGCGACTGCGCGTTCTGCCAGGAAATGTTGCGGCCCGCGAACTCCTTCACGAGGTCGTGCTTCCAGACTTCGGCACCGGTCTTCGCGTCGAAGCATTGCAAGACCAGCTTGGCCGAGAACGTGTACAAGCGTCCGCCCGCGAAGGCCGGCGTCGAGCGTGGTCCGTCGCCGCCGTCGTTGCCCGGCGCGCCGGCCTGGCCACCGTCGCCGGTCTTGAGGGTGCCGAGGGGTCGCGCACAGATCTCCTGGCCGGTTGCGGCGTCGCGGACGACGGCGGCCTCTTGGTCGGCCCCTCCGAAGTCGCGGAGTTCGAGGCAGGCCGCGCGGCCATCGGCGACCACGATGGAGCTGAACCCACCCCGGCTGGGAACGCGCCAAAGGACCTTCGGCCCGCCGTCGGGCCATGAACGCGCGATTTTCTCCGGCGAACGCCCGTTTCCGGAGGGGCCGCGATACGAGGGCCAGTCCGCCGCCATGCACGCCGCCGCACCGAGAGCCAACCCAACGAGTCCTGATGTTGTCATGGGCGCATCGTGTTGCGCGCCCGGCGGAAGGTTCAATCGCGAAGTCTCGCGCCGGATTCGTGCTTGCTGGGGCAGGGCGGGTCGCATGGAACATCCACGGTGGCATGAGCGAGCCTGCCGCCAGCGTTCCTGTCCTCTCGCGCGGGACGATGCTTCGCGCGTTACCGGCGTTGGTTCGCGAGGGCCCGCCGGCGTTACGTTGCAGGAACGTGTTCGTGAGCGAGAACGCGTTGTCCCGTGCCTGAACGCGCGTCGCTTGCCCTGTATCCTTTGAGAACCCGCATGAAGCCTTCGCGATGTTCCGCGTTGCTGGTGTTGTTGGCGTGGATGGCAGCCCGGTTGGGCGCCGCGCCGGGGATTCCCGCGCCGGGCCACGAGGCGGCGGTGCGTGCGGTGAACGACTTCGGCCTTGGATTGCACCGCGCGTTGGTGGCGTCGGGGGCGGGCTCGAACCTCCTCACGTCGCCGCTGTCCGTGGCCAGCTCGCTGGCGATGACGCACGCCGGGGCGGATGGCGCGACCTTGGCGGAGCTGTCGGGCGTGCTCCGCCTGCCGGGTCCGCAGCGCGAGGCGCAGGAGTCGTTCCGGCACCTGGGCCACCTGCTGCGCGAGGCCGCGCCCAGCAACGGGCCGGTCGTGCTGAACGTGGCGCAACGTCTGTTTGGGGCGCGCGGCACGACCTTCGACAAGGGATTCCTGAACCTGATGGTGATGTTCTATCGCTCGCCGTTGGAACGTCTGGACTTCGGCAAGCCCGTGCCGTCTGCGGCGCGGATCAATGCATGGGTGGCGTCGGAGACGAAGGGACGCATCCGCGACCTGATTTCGCCGTCGTTCCTTTCCGCGGACACGCGGCTGGTGCTGGTGAACGCGCTGCACTTCAAGGCCCCGTGGAACGACCCGTTCGCGCCGGGGTCGGCGCGGCCGGAGCCCTTCCACGTCAGGCCGGGCAAGGCGGCGCGCGTGCCCATGCTTTCCCAAAAGACGCGGTGCGGGCTGAAGGACCTGGGGGGCTACCATGCGGTGTCGATCCCGTATGCGGGCGGTCGCTTTGAGTACGTGGCGTTGGTGCCGGACGCCGTGGACGGGCTGGCGCGCATGGAGGCGGGCCTGGGCTCGGGGCTTTGGGCGGCGCTGAGGGACCTGCCGCAGCGCGAGGTGGAGCTGCACCTCCCCAAGCTGCGGATGGAGCCGCCGTCGGTGAGGCTGGGGGCCGCCTTGCGGTCCATGGGACTTCGCGGCGCGTTCAATGACCCGCCAGGAGCCGCGAACTTTGGGCGCATGGTCCGGCCGCCCGAGCCCATGCCATGGCTCTCGGAGGTGGTTCACAAGACGTTCCTGGAGCTGGACGAGTCCGGGACGGAGGCGGCGGCGGCGACGGGTTCCATCATGGTGGCGACGGCGGCGCCGGCTCCGGAAGCCGCGCCCAAGGTTGTGCGCGTGGATCGGCCGTTCTTGTTCCTCGTTCGCGAGAGGACTTCGGGCATGGTGTTGTTCCTGGGGCGCGTCACGAGGCCGTGAGCTTCCTTCGCTTGCGACGGCGTCGCCGTTGGGTCGCCTGCCCATGGCGTGGCGCGCCGGCAAGTGGTGGGTGTTCCCGAAAAGGTCGTGGATCGCCCGAGGCTGGGAGCGCGGCCGTCAGCGGCAGCACGTTCATGGTGCCGCCCTCCGGGCCCCGTCCACTCCCCACGTCCCTCTGGATGGTCGCCGACGACTTCGGGATGCCATGCACCTTGGCGTCGTGGTCCGACCCGTTGTTTGCCCATTTCGGGTGCTTCGATAGGCTGCCGCAACATGCGCCGCACTCGAATCATCGCCACGCTGGGGCCCGCGACCGACACGCTGGAACGCCTCGGGGCACTCATGGACGCCGGGGTCAACGTGTTCCGGCTCAACATGAGCCATGCGAAGCACGACTGGGTGCGGCGCGTGGTGGCTGACATCCGGGGCCTGGCCAGGGCGCGCCAGGTGTTCCCGGGGATCCTGATGGACTTGCAGGGCCCCTCCATTCGCACGGGCGACGTCCCGGCTCCGGTCGCGCTGTGCATTGGGGACCGGTTCCACTTCATGGTGCGCGGGGCGACGCCGCCGGCCGGGGAGTTGGGGACGACGGTCAACTACGAGGGCTTGGTGTCCGACGTCCAGGCGGGCGACACGTTGGTGGTGGACAACGGGGACATGAAGATGCGGGTGGTGGGGGTCACGTCGGCGGGGGTGGCGTGCGAGGTGTTGACGGAGGGAAGCCTTGGGTCGCGGAGGCACATCAACCTGCCGGGGGTGCGTGTCTCGTTGCCGGCGCTGACGGACAAGGACCGCGGCGACGTGGCGCTGGGCCTGGAGGTGGGCGTGGACTTCATCGCGTTGTCGTTCGTGCGGGATCCGTCGGACATTGCGCTGCTGCGGAACTGCCTGAAGGACCGCGCCCGTCCGCCGCTGGTCGTTGCCAAGATCGAGCACCAGTTCGCCGTGGACCACTTCGAGGCGATCGCGCGGGAGTCGGATGTGATCATGGTGGCGCGCGGGGACCTTGGGATCGAGTGCCCGTACGAGGAGCTGCCCATCATCCAGCGCCGGATCGTGAAGGCGTGCGCGCGGATGGGACGGCCGGTGATCGTGGCGACGCACATGCTTGAGAGCATGATCCAAAGCCCATTGCCGACGCGTGCGGAGATCACGGACGTGGCCAACGCGGTGTTCGAGCAGGCAGACGCCATCATGCTGAGCGGCGAGACGACGGTGGGGCGGCATCCCTTGGCGTGCGTGGAGGTGATGGACCGCATTGCGCGACGGATCGAGCGCAGCGGCGGCGCGAACTACCACGTGGAGGCCGAGCTGACGCAACCGCGGCAGAAGTTGGTGAAGAGCGCCGTGTTGCTGGCGGACGAGCTGCACTCGGCGGCGCTCGTGTCGTTCACGCGGTCGGGAC
>JBJSZF010000487.1:0-3904 GCA_046090125.1 Verrucomicrobiota bacterium | reverse complement strand
CGCCTTCCACCGAGACCGACGTGACCTTGACGCCGGGGGCGATGGTCAGGAAGCCGGACGAACCCGAGGTGGGGATGTCGGCCGTGATGGTCTTGGTGGCCTCGGAGACGGTCACGCCCGTGAGGACGGAGCCGCTGAGGGGCGAGGGCACGGCGCCGACGACGGTCAGCGTGCTCTTGGCCGGGGCGACGCCCGAGCGATAGGTCTTGAAGCCGCCGTTTTCGAGGTCGTTGACGAGGAGCTTGTCGCCGTTGGCCTGGACGCTGGCGACCTCGATGTGGGCCGCGCCGCCATTGTCCTGGTACACGATGCGGATCGGGTAGATGCCCGCGTCCTGCACGAAGAACCGGATGAGGCCGGTCGAGGTGGCGCCGTTCAGCTCACGGTCGCCCACGCCGAGGAGGATGCCGTCGGCAGGATTGCCGATGGGGCCGCCTTGGGCGCGGAAGCGGTCGTCGCAGGCGACGGCCAACGTCACGACGCCGGCGGGCAGTTCCATGAACGTGGTGAGTTCGGCGGCGATGCCGAAGTCGCCGCCCGTGCCGCCCGGAACGCCAGGCATCTGGTCGTCGGGGGTGAAGGTGCCGCCGGGGTTCCCGCCAACGGAGTTGACGTTGAACGTGCCGCCGATGTCGAACTTGACGGTCTTGCCGGAGGCGACGCCGACGTCGAGGGCGTTACCCGTGGCGAACGGATCCGCGAGGTTCTGGAAGAACGCGCCGGTCTCGTCCTTCAGGGTGCCGAGGAGGGCCAATTCGGCATCGTCCAAGGACGTGGTGGTCATGGCCTCGTTCTGGAAGACGCGCCAGCTGAAGCCGGGCTTGGTCTTGTCCACGGAGACCGCCTGGTGGGCGGCCGTGAGGACACCGACGGCGGCCGAGGTGAAGCGGCCGGTGTCGGTGACGGTGTTGCCCTGGGTGTCCTTGACGTCGATGCGGTAGGTGTGCTCGCCCGCAGCGAAGGGCAACGGACGCGTGTACGTGACGTCCGTGGCCTCGCCCTTCTTGTCGGCGATGGTCACGGGGACGACGGCACCGTCGATGGTCAGCTTGATGCCGGTCCGCGAGACGATGGAGCCACCGAGGTCATTGGCCCGGAAGCTGAAGGTCACGATGCCCGGGTTGATGGCCGAGAGGAACAGGCGGTCGGATCCGGACGACGCCGTGCCGAGGGAGACCAGGGCGGTTTCCTTCGGGGACTTGCCGAAGACGATGGCGTGTGCGCCCAAGCCACCCCAGCCCTTTTGGCCGTTCTGGCCAGGGCCGGCGTCGCCGTCGTTGATGGCCATGCCCAGGCCGAATTGGGTGCCGAGGGTCAAGGGCGGCGTCTTGCCGATGGCGGAAGCCGGGAGCTTGATCTCGTAATAGGTCTTCTTGGCGGCGGAGTCGCGGGTCACGACGGCCTCGGTGCCGCCGGGGCCGGCCTCGTGCATGACGATGACGTCGCCGAGGTCGCCTTCCACGCCGCCCAGGGCGTAGTTGTAGAGGGCGATCTGCTGCTGGCGGTCCGCCGACGCGATCATGAGCTGGACGGAGTCGCCGTTCCACGCGCTGCGCGCGGCGTTCTCGTGGTAGTCGTCGGTCACTACGAAGCCGAAATAGACGTTCTCGGCATCATACACGACCTGCACGGCCGAGGTCTGGTCATCCGGGCCGGTCCAAGTGCCGCCGCCGTATTCCTCGAAGAGGACGTATTTGCCCGTCCCGAGGACGCCGGAGCCCTTGGGAATGGAGAACTTCGGGTCCGAGAGGACGGGGATGCCGCCCCACTCGTTGAGCTTGCCATCGATGACGACGGGTTGGGAGACGGCACTGGCCGTGTAGTATTCCTTGCCGGGCTCGATGTCGTTGGGAACGACGGAGCTGAGGGTGAGGAGGGCCGTTTCGCTGGGGGTCTTGCCGAAGACGATGGCGTGGGCACCGAGGCCGCCCCAGCCCTTTTGGCCGTTCTGGCCGGGGCCGGCGTCGCCGTCGTTGATGGCCATGCCGAGGCCGAGCGTCACGCCGCCCTGAAGGACGTCGAGGCCGAGGGAAGCCTTCGGAAGCTTGATCTCGTAGGTGGTCTTCTTCGTCGTGGTATTGCGGGTCACGACGGCCTCCGTGCCGCCGGGGCCGGCCTCGTGCATGACGATGACGTCGCCCAGGCTGTCCTCCACGCCGCCGAGGGCGTAGTTGTACAGGGCCACCCGCTGCGAGCGGTCGGCATTCGCGATCATGAGCTGGATCGAGTCACCGTTCCACGCGCTGTTCGCGGCGTTCTCGTGATAGTCGTCCGTGACCACGATTCCGAAATAGACGTTGTCGGTGTCGAAGATGACCTGCACGGCGGAAGTTTGGTCATCCGGGCCGGACCACGTGCCGCCGCCGTACTCCTCGAAAAGGACGTACTTGCCATTCGGGCCGGAGCCCTTGGGGATGGAGAACTTGGGATCCGCGAGGACGGGCACGCCGGACCACTCGTCGAGCTTGCCGTCGAGGTTCACGGCGCGCGGGGCGCGATTGACCGTGTAGAATTCCTTGCCCGGCTCGATGTCGTTCTTCTTGAGCAGGGTGATCTCGGCGGTCTCGCAGGGGGTCTTGCCGAACACGATGGCGTGGGCACCGAGGCCGCCCCAGCCCTTCTGGCCGTTCTGGCCGGGGCCGGCGTCGCCGTCGTTGATGGCCATGCCGAGGCCGAACTTCACGCCACCCTCGAGCTTCTCGATGCCGAGTGCGGCCTTGGGAAGCTTGATTTCATAGATGGTCTTCTTCGTGGTGCCATTGCGGGTGACCACGGCCGACGTGCCGCCGGGGCCGGCCTCGTGCATCACGATCACGTCGCCGGTGTTCCCCTCCACGCCGCCGAGGTCGTCGTTGTAGAGGGCCACCTGTTGCGTGCGGTCCGCGCTGGCGATCATCAACTGGATGGAATCGCCGTTCCACGCGCTGTTCGCCGCGTTCTCGTGGTAGTCGTCCGTCACCACGAAGCCGAAATAGACGTTCTCGGCATCATACACGATTTGGACGGCGGACGTTTGGTCGTCCGGGCCGCTCCAAGTGCCGCCGCCGTACTCCTCGAACAGCACGTACTTGCCATTCGCTCCGGATCCCTTGGGGATCGCAAACTTCGGGTCCGCCAGCACGGGCACGCCCGCCCATTCGCCCAGGTCGCCGTCGAGCACGATGCTCTTGGGAGCGAAGGAAACGGAGTACTTGTCCTTGCCGGGTTCGATGTCATTGGCGGAGGCGCTGAGCCCAAAGAGGGCCAGGGCCATCGCGCAGAGTTGCAAGCGAGGGAAGCTTCCCCAGCCCAACCAGTCTTGGATGGATTTTTTCATGTGATTGTAGTTTCCGTAGGAACTCTTGGATGCACGGGCAACAGAAGTTCTTTTTCAAGCCTATTGTGGCCAACCAGCCCCATCCATCCGCCAATCGCCGCCCGGCGGCCGTGCTGCCCGAACCATCGGCATTCCGCAGCCCGACTCATGGCGAGGAGATGACCCTCCCGCACAATGCCCTTGTTCGACCGGCCCGACGTGGTGTCATCGCCGTGTGACCATGCTTGCAGCACGTTGGCTTTGCCTTTTTTTGGCCGCCGTCCCCGGCGTGGCATGGGGAGCCGCCACGCTGGAGGACGATGGCTACCACGTGCGCCCCGGCGACCGGATCCAGGAGGCGTTGGACCGGGCCGCCACCAACCCCCTCGTCAAGACGGTTTGGGTTCATCCCGGGGAATACCGCCCCGAGTCCAAGCGCCAAGCGCTGGTGTGGTTCAACCGCCGCCATGACGGCGTCCGCCTCCTCGGCCTTCCCGGTGCCACCTTGTCGGCCGCCAACCCCAGCCTTTCCGACCCCAAGGACCCGTCCCACCCGGCCTCCGTCAACCACGTGATCTACCTCGGCGACGGCCTCTCCACCAACACCCT
>JBJSZF010000486.1:0-3691 GCA_046090125.1 Verrucomicrobiota bacterium | reverse complement strand
AGATGGGCTTCAACAACCCGCAGACGGAGACCGGCCGCTTCTCGCTCCGCAACGAGTGGTGCCGCCTTCGGGGCAGCTCGGACTCGGACTGGCAGAAGGTCCTGAAGGCTGCGGTGGTGAACAATGTCTGGGATGTCCCCGAGTTCCGGCGCTACTGCCGTCCGTTCGCTCCGGAGACATCCGGTGCACAACCTGCGCTGGTTTTGCGCTTCCCCACCACCGTCACCTTCGGGCTCAACTTCTTTGGGTGGCCCCTGGGCGGCGGCGACAGCGCCTACGACCCCAGCCAGTTCGCCACCAAGATCCGCTCCGCCGGCGTCTGGTTCACCGACTACAATGGCAACGGGCTGTCGATGACCCCGCGCGTCTATCTGGTGCCCGTGGGGAAGCGCAGGACGAGCGCGGGCTGGGCCCCGGCGGTCTCGGGCGCGAACGGACGGCAGAAGCGCCGGAACTCTGGCACGTCCCATACGTTGGGGACGACGGCGGCCTTGAGGACCTTCTGCCAGTCCGAGTCCGAGCTGCCCCGAAGGCGGAACCACTCGTTGCGGAGCGAGAAGCGGCCGGTCTCCGTCTGCGGGTTGTTGAAGCCCATCTGGGTTTTTTGCACCGAGAAGTTTTGTTCCAGGCGCGCCAGCGGATCGGCGAGGCCCATGCGGCCGGCGACGGGGAAGACGCCGGAGTCGTCCACGCGGATCTGGCCGAGGGTCCGATGCCTCAGGATGTCGGTGAGGAAGCGCTGGGCGGAATTGTTGCCCTTGCCGACCATGTTGACCTCGTAGTCATAGGCGGTCGCGGCGAGATAGACGTAACGCGCGGCGAGGTCGAACTGGGCCCGGTACTTGTTGAGCGCCTCGTTGCGGAACATGCGGAAGGCCATGTCGCGGTAGCGGAGCTTGGTGGCGTCGCCGGCCACCTCGGTGCGGAGGAGGCGGCGTTCCTCAAGGATGCGCTGGCCCTTGGCGATGGTGGCGCGGACGTGCTCGGCGGCCTGGTCGAGGGCCTCGCGTTGGCTGAACAGCTCCAGCCGGAGCACGGGCTCCTCGCGGAGGAGCCGGTTGGCCTCCTTGAGTCGTTCCTGGGCGGCGGCGTCCTGCTTGTCCAGCAGGAGCATGCGGTCGCTGAGCTGGTCGGCGGCCTCGGCCTGCAGCGGGATGATGTTGTCCGCGTAGAAGCGGGAACCCCACGCCATGCCCTTGAGGACGCTGGCGCCGACGGCAGCGAGCTTCTTGATGGCCCCGCGGGCCGGGGCGGTGGCGTCATTCGCCATGCCCACGGACTTGGGCAGGGCCTCGGCGGCCGCATCCCCCACCTTCTCGAGCTTGTCCGCGCCCATGTCCATGAGGTCGGCCGCCTTGCGGAAGGCCAGGGGGGCGTGCTTGTAGATGGTTCCCTGCAGGATTTTCTGGTCGAACGCGCGCAGCTCCGTGTCCGCCACGAACTTCTCGCCCTGGATGCCCTCGATCTTGTCGTCCATTCGCTCGACCAGGTTCTCGTAGTTCCGGGCGGCAGCCTTGAACCGGGCCTGCTGCTGCACCAGGTCATGCAGGGCAACCTGGATCTCGCCCGGGGCGCGGCGCTGCCCCCAGTCGGCCGGGGCCTTGAAGGCGTAGCCCTCGGAGGACGTGGGAAAGTCGATGGGGACGTCGGAATAGGGCTCGATGTCCGGGGGCGTCTCGCCCGCCAGCCTGGCGGCGGTGTCGTAGGTGCGAGGGACCAGCCCAAGGCTGACGATGCCGATGGCGTGGCTGAGGGGATTGAAGTCCACCGCGAGGCCGCCGATCTCGGGCGTCTCGAACACGCCCGTGGTCCGGACCCATTCCTCGTTGAGGCGCTTGTGATAGGCGGTGATGCGGGCGTCCGGCGGCGCGGTGTCGCCATTGACCTCGGCGGTATCGACGTAGAGGTAGTGGATGAGGTCGGGACCCGCGTAGCCGCTGGGGAAGGTCTTTCCCGCCCCGATGTCGCCCGCGTAGGGATAGCCGTACACCTCGATGAGCTTGTTCTCGAGCTCCCGTTCCTGGGCGCGGTTCTTCTCGGTGAGGTCCTCCTGCGAGTCCGTGCTGCGGCGCAGCGCAACCGTCATGGCATTGGCCTCGTCGAACAGCGTCCGGGCGTTCAGCAACGCCACCTTGGCGCGCTCCGACACCTGCTCGAAATGGGTTCGGCCCGCCTCGACCTCGGCGGGGTCGAGGTCGAAGGGAACGACGCCCGCCACGAGCCCGAGCGGGTTGAGGCCATTGTCGGCCTTGTCCACCTGCCCGAGGATGGCGACGGCCTCGGCCGCGACCTGCGAAAGCTCGCCCACGGTCTGGCGGTCGATCTTGTCGAGGCCGGTGTGGGACGGGTCCGGGTCCTCGCTGGGGAGGATGGCGTTGCCGGTGATCCAGTCGATGTAGGCCCCGGTGGCGGCGCGGCGGGCCCATTCGCTGACGCCCCATGCGCGCTCGGGATCCGTGTCGCTGTAGCCCTGCCATTGGCCGGCCGGGTCGGCGACGTACTTCTGCCGATAGGTGAGGTCCACGATCTCGGCCCCGGCCTTGGCCTTGTTGGCGGCGGCGGTGGCGAACTTGCGCTCGTCCAGGTAGTCCACCTTCACGGGGATGCCGGCGAGGAGCACGGACTCGCTGCGGGGCTGCCAGGTGAAGTTGGGGTGGCTGAGGAGGCCGTAGTAGCCCTTGATGGCAGTCAGGTAGTGCCCCCACGCGTCGCCATGTCCCTGCGGATACAGGATGCGCGCGTCCCTCTCGTCGATGCGACCGTCCTTGTTCTGGTCGCTCATGTTGTACACCTGCGAGTAGGCGACCTCGCCGTCGCCGAGGGTGAAGTTCCACAGGAGCCGGTTGTACACGGGCGCGCCTTGGACGCCGGCCGAGCTGTCGTCACGTCCGCGCAGCAGGGCCAGTTCCTCCTCCAGCTGGGAGTCGAGCTGGTTTTGGAAGGCGAAGATGGACGACGCGGTGGCGCCGTACTCGCTGGAGCCGGTGGTGAAGCCGATGGTGGGGTCCGCCGCGTCGGCCATGGCCTCGTTGCCGAGGAGGGTATAGAAGTCGGAAATCCGGCTGGCGGCGAGCAGCAGGGCGTCGTTGGCCGGTCCATAGTTCACGGACGGCACCCCCTCGATGGAGAGCGCGATGCCGCGGTTGAGGACGGTCTGGTAGGCCTCGATGAGGCCGATGGAGTTGATGTAGCTGGGATCGGGGTTGAAGGCGATGTCGCCCTCGTACCGCGGGCCGGCCTGCTGCAACATGCTGACGACGGTGCTGGCCTGGGCGCTGTTGAAGTCCGTGGCCCGGGCATCAAAGGGGTTCAGGCCGCGGATGACCCGCTTGATCCAGCCCTCGGCCAGCATGGCGGCGGGCACGCTCTTGTTGGAGGGATCGCCCACCCACTCGCTCCAGTTGGTGTTGCCGTTGACGTTGAAGCCGCGGAACCGGACGACAAACCAGTTGTCGGAAAGGACTAGCAAGCCGGATTCGTTGGGGCCTCCCAAGGTGACTTGGTTGAGTCCCATGCCGCCGCTGTGCCGAATCCAGCCACGGTTGTCGGAGACCTGGCCCGTGACGGGATGGACGGACGGGAGGTTAGTGCGGGCCATCGGGTCGTAGGGATGGTACCACCACTCGAACTCCACGTCGTCCGTGCGGCCCGCGAAGTCGGAGCTGTGACGGAGGATGAGGCGCGAGTCGAA
>JBJSZF010000485.1:0-3299 GCA_046090125.1 Verrucomicrobiota bacterium | reverse complement strand
GGCCTCCACCGGCTCCCCGAAGTCGCTGGGTTGCCCGTCGCGCTTCACCAACTCGGGCTTGTAGTCGAACAGGTCGATGTGGCTGGCCGCGCCCGCCATGAACAGTTGAATCACGCGGCGTGCCCGCGGCCGATGGTGCGCGCGGCCCGGCGGCAACGGGCCGACGGCCGCACCCTCCGCAAGAAGGCCCTCGCCCGACAGGAGGCTGGCGAGGGCGATCCCACCCAGCCCGCCGCCGGAACGCCACAGGAAGTCGCGGCGCGAGACAGGCTCCTGGCCCGGCGCCGATTGATGGAACGGTGAGGGATGTCGCATGGCGTCAGTCCACGTACACGAACTCGTTGAGGTTCAAGAGCAGTCGGCACGCGTGGGCCAGGCCATGGATCCGCGCGTACGAGACGAGGGCGTCGCGTTCCTCCGCCGTCGGCGGCCGGCCCAGGGCCTCGGCATGCGCGCGGGCCACGCGCCCGGCCACGTCGCCCGGCAACGCCTCGAGGCGCGCCGCAAAGTGCCGCGACATGGAAAGCATCATCGGGTTGTTCATCAACGCCAGCGCCTGCAACGGCGACGCCCCCTCGTTGCGACGCCCCACCTGCATCGACGGGTCCGCGCAGTCCAGCACCGTCATGAACGGCTGTTGCTGTGACCGCACCACGAACCGGTACACCGAGCGACGGTGCGACCTCGGATCTTCAGGGTCATGCAGGTGGTACTCGTTGTGCGGCGAATGCTCCGGCCGCTCGATGACAAAGTCCTGGAAGCTCGGACCGCCCATCCGCAGGTCGAGCTTGCCGGACACCATCAACACGGCGTCGCGCACGGCCTCGGCCTCGAGCTTCCTCCGGTTCTGCCGCCACAGCAGGCGGTTGTCAGCGTCGAGGGCTGATGCGCGCTCCTGCACCGTGTCCGAGCGTTGCCGATAGGCGGCGCTGGTGACGATCAGCCGGTGCAACGCCTTGAGGGATTGGCCGCCGTCGCGAAACTCGACGGCCAGCCATTCCAGCAACTCCGGGTGGCTCGGCAACCCGCCCATCCGGCCGAAGTCGTTGGGCGTGTCCACCAACCCCTTCCCAAATTGGTACTGCCACACGCGGTTCACGATGGAACGCCACGTCAACGGGTTCTCCGGACGCGTCAGCCAACGCGCCAACGCCGCGCGGCGCTCGCCCTCGGCGTGGCCCTCCGCCAACTCGAAGCGCGTCGGCAACCCCGACACGCACGACAACGTCCCCGGCCCCACCGGCTTGCCCGGCTTCTGCACGTTGCCGCGGCTCAACACGTGGATGGGACGCGGCTTGCCGCCCTGCGCCCCCGTGCCTGCAAACGCCCCGCCACCGCGATGCACCATCGCCACGTAGGCCACGCTCTGCGGTGGCAATGCCGCCAAGGCCGCCTTCGCCTCCGCAAGGCCTCGCTCCACCTGCTCCCGCTCGGCCTTCTCGGCGGGCAACGTCGCCTTCTCAACCTCCCGGTCCCGGTCCCTCCGCAACGCCGCCACGTCCACCGCCTCCCCGTCCATCCTCCCCCCACCGGGCGACCAACCGTCGGTGAGGTTCACGCGCTGCCAGCGCGGCGGCCCCTCGATGGAATCCAACGCCGTCACCGCCCTGCCCCGCGCCCAGTTCGTCCCGCCGGGACCCAGCACTTGCAGCTCCGCCAAGGCGAAAATGTAGTCGCCCGAACGCGTCGCCAGCCGCGTCGCGGTCACGCGGACATGCCGCGCGCGAACGCCCTTCGCCACGTGTTCCTGCGCCCGCAGCTTGGGATGGGCCACGTCCGCCGCCGTGCGGTCTGCCACCACCACGACGCCGTCTTGGAAAAGGGGATCGTCCGAGGCCTCCACGCGGTATCTCGGCGGAAATCCAAAGCCCTCGCCAATGCCCGCGAAGTCGTCCTTGCACGGGTGCAGGACAACCTTCTCCAACGCCTCGCTGCGACCGAGATCCACCTGGACCCACTTGGCCGCGTCCGCCTTGGCCTCGATGTGGCTGTGGTAGCCGAACGCGTCCGAGCCCTTGGCCGCCTTCACCGCTTCGTCGATGCGGCGGTCGAGGTCCTTCACCCCGTCGCCGGCCCGCGCCAGGACCGACTTGTCGAGGGCATCCCGCCGCGCCATCAGGACCTCCTGCCGTCCCGCCCACTCGGCCCGTGACCGCGCCACCGCCGGGTCGGCGTCATACTTGCGGTCCGCCCGGTCCACGGCGGCGAACACGGCCTGCAAGCTGTAGTAATCCTCCTGGCTGATGGGATCGAACTTGTGGTCGTGGCACTGCGCGCATTGGACGGTCATGCTGGCGAACGTCTGGATCGTCGTCGCCACCATGTCGTCGCGGTCGAGGTGCCGGGCGACCTTGCCGTCGATCTTGCTCTCCGGGACCTCCTCGTGCCCGATGAGGTCCCAGGGCCCCGCCGAGACAAACCCCATGGCCTCGATGCCATCCCGCGTGCCGGGAAAGAGGACGTCGCCCGCCACCTGTTCCTGCACGAAGCGCGCGTAGGGCTTGTCCTCGTTGAGGCTGCGGATGACGTAGTCGCGGTAGGGCCACGCATTCGGCCGGGGCTTGTCCTTGTCGTAGCCATGGGTTTCCCCGAAGTGCACGACGTCCAGCCAATGCCGCGCCCAACGCTCGCCGTGGCGTGGGGACGCCAGGAGGCGGTCCACGAGTTTTTCGTAGGCGCGGGGATCCGGGTCCTGCTCGAAGGCCGCGACCTCCTCCGGCGTCGGGGGCAAACCGACGAGGTCAAAGCTCAGGCGCCGGATCAACGTGCGCCGGTCCGCCTCGGGCGACGGTTGGAGGCCGCTGGCGGCCCGGCGCGCGCGAAGAAACGCGTCGATGGGATGATCGGGATCCATGAGGCGTTCCGCACCGGCGTTGGCCGTGGCGATGACCGCAGGGATAGCGGGCCGGGCAAGGGGCCGAAGCGACCACCAGTCGCGGCTGCTGGCCTTCGTGGCACGCGGCGCATCCTCCGCCAACGCGTACGCGGCGGTCATCCACGTCCAGGCCCCGAGAATCGCCCACCCAGCGAGGGCACGAAGGCCCCTCCACCCTGATGAAACACGCGCGCCGGACATTTGGTAATTAAAATCCCATGCGCCCCGGTTTTCCAGCGGGGAAAACGGCGGCCAAGCTGGCCGCCCTGCCTCCCGTAATGATGTGCGGCATGGGATCGCCTTGTCCGGAACGATTCCATTGGGAGGGAAGTGATTGCGAAGCAGATGCTTCTGCAAGCCGAGGAGTGAGCGAGGCGCGGGCCGATGCGAGGCCCGTAACAAGCGAATGACGAAGGATTTGTAG
>JBJSZF010000484.1:0-8147 GCA_046090125.1 Verrucomicrobiota bacterium | reverse complement strand
TTCAAGTCGCCGGGAGCGGTGCAGAACCCAGGTGATCCGATCCAGTTGCCGCGACGGCTTCGCAGCGATTCGGTGGACTACGAGTGCGAGCTGGCGGTCGTCATTGGCAAGCGGTGCAAGAACGTGTCGCCGGAGCGCGCGATGGAGCACGTGCTGGGCTACACGTGCGCCAACGACGTGAGCGCGCGCGACTGGCAGATCCGCCACGGCGGCAGCCAATGGTGCCGCGGGAAGACCTTCGACACGTTCCTGCCGCTGGGGCCCAGCCTGGTGTTGCGCGACGAGATCCCGGACCCGGCCGCGCTGGGCATCCGGACGCTGCTGAACGGCGACGTGATGCAGGACTGGCGGTGCGACGACTTCATCTTCGACGTGCCAGCGATGGTGTCGTTCCTGAGCGGCAGCACGACGTTGCTTCCGGGGACGGTGATTCTCACCGGAACGCCGCACGGCGTGGGGTTTGCGCGCAAGCCCCCGGTGTTCCTCAAGGCGGGCGACGTGGTGACGGTGGAGATCGACCGCATCGGGGCGCTGACCAACCCGGTGGTGGAGGAGGGGTGAAGGTGGCCGGGCCGCCCCGGCCTTGGCCGTGGAAGACCCGGAATCCACCGTTGCGTGTCATGGGGGGGCTGGCGCATATCGGGGTCGGCCGCAGGATTTCCTGCGGGCTGCCAGCTTTTTCATGAAGCGCTCCACACGCCCGTCTTCGGGCTCAGATAGGACAGTCCCCGTGCGTTCCCGCGCGGAGCCGTTGCGGCTTCGTCCGGAGCCCAGTCCCACGTTGAAGGGGCTGCCTCGGCAGCCCTGGCAGCCGTCCGGCAAGACCGTTCCGGAGGCCTTGGCCCGTCCCCGCAACGCAGGCCTGGGACGCCGTGCCGTGGATCCGCTGGGTCTTGGGTGGCGCGTGCGTTGCCGGGTGGTTTCTCCCAAGACAGCCCTGCGGCCGGCGTCGTCGGCTTCGCTTCGTGGGGCAACCGTGCCACGCGTTCCTTCGCCTCGCGTGGTGGCTTCGACCGGGCGCACGCCGCAGGGCGTGTCCGCCGAGGAGGTTCCTGCGCGGCTCGCGGTTTCTGCCGTCCCGGCGGGTGCGATGGCCGGGCCGTCCCAGCTTGGTGGCGGCACGGTCTCGAATCCGGGGCGGCCCTCGTTCGTGCGCCCGGGCCGTGCGTCGTTGGGGTTCCTGCCCTCCATCTTGTTCGAGGGCGACCTGCCGTCGGTGGCGGATGCTCCGAGTGCGGGCGCGGTGGCGGGCGTGGCACGTCCCGTGGCGCCCGGGGGATTGTTGGACGTCGAGGGCGCGCGGCGTGCCTCGGCCCCGGCGTCGGCGGGGTTGGTGGATGACGTGTGGTTGCAACCCCGGGACCCGATGGGGTGGGTGGCGCATTGGTCGGCCAACCCGGCCCATCGCGCCGCCGCCGAGGAGACGCTCGGGCGTGGCCGTTGGTGGGTGCGATTGCGCGAAGCGTCGGAGGGCGGACGCGTCGTTGCGGAGCGGCCGGCCGCCGAGCATGAGGGTTCGGCGGTGGTGCACGTGGACGATCCGTGCCGGCGCTACGTCGCGGAGTTGGGCTACGATTCCTTCCAGTCCGGATGGCATCCGATTGTGTCCACCGTGTCGCCAGCGCTGCCCGTCGAGAGCGTCACGGCCGCCGATGCCGAACCGGTGGTTCCACGGGCGCCGCAGGGGGCCGTGTCGCTCCCTGGGCCGACGCCGCCGGCCGCCGAGCATTCGGCAGCGCCTGTGGCAGGGGCACGTGAAGATGACGCCCCGCCGACGCCGTCGGCCGAGGTTCGTCGCACCTGGGAGGCGTGGAAGGCGGGTGACCGGGGCGATTCCTCGGCATGGGCGGATGGTGGCGGCAACCTCGTGGAGACGGCGGCCGAGCGGGCGATGCGGGCCGCGATGAATGGGCGGGGTGAAGGACGCGGGCCGACCGACGGGGTTTCCAGCGGTGCCTGGGTTGCGCCGGGATCCCTCGTGGCGGGCCCGGGATCGTTTCGCTTTGCGGTGAACGTGGAGGTGATCGTCCACGGCAGCACCGAGCCCGACGCCCGCGTGACCCTGGGGGGGCGTCCGGTGGCGCTGCGTCCCGACGGCTCCTTCAGCGTGCGGTGGCTCCTGCCCGACGGCGACTTCCGGTTTCCCGCAGCGGCGGTGGCGGCGGACGGGCGCGAGCGCCGTGAGGTGCGCTTGCGTCTCATGCGCGGCACGGCCACGCCGGGCAGGGTGGGAACCCACGCGTTGGAACCGGGAGCGAACGACCCGATCTCGGGATGGGCCGGGTGAGCGCATGGGCGAGGCGCGCGTTGTTTCGGCGCCTGGGTGGGGCTCGGTTGCCGTTCCGTTCGTCAAGCCCATGCCATGAATGACCTGGCCTGTCCTGGCGTGTTGGCGTGGGTGTTGCACGCGCACCTGCCGTTCGTGCGGCATCCGGCGCACGACGACTTCCTGGAGGAGCGCTGGTTGTTCGAGGCCATCATCGAGTGCCATGTGCCGTTGATTTGGGTGCTCGAAGGATGGGAACGGGACGGCGTGCCCGGCTCCTGGACGATGTCGGTGTCGCCCACGTTGGCGGCGATGCTGTCGGACGGGCTGCTGCGTTCGCGTTTTGAGCGGCATCTGGGGCGCTTGGAACGGTTGGCTCGGGACGAGGAGGTGCGCCGGTCGTTGCAGCCGGCATGGCAGAGGGCGGCGATGTTCCAGCGGCGTCGAATCGGGCGGGTTCGACGCACGTGGGAGGCCATTGGGGGGGACCTGATCGGCGCGTGGCGGGGTTGGGAGGCGGCGGGCCGGTTGGGGTTGATCACGTGCGGCGCGACGCATGCGTTGCTGCCCTTGCTGGCGGGGACACCGTGGGCCGTGCGTGCTCAGGTGGCGGTGGCCGTGGCGGAGCATCGAAGGCACTTCGGGCGGCATCCGCGTGGGTTTTGGCTCCCAGAATGCGCCTACGCGCCCGACGTGGAACCGGCGCTTCGGGAGGCGGGGGTGGAATGGACGATCCTCGAGACGCACGGGTTGCTGGGCGCGCGACCCTCGCCGGAACGTGGCGTCTTGGCCCCGATCCGGACGCCGCGTGGGTTGGCGTGCTTTGGGCGCGACCCCGGCAGCGCCCGGCAGGTGTGGAGCCGTGACGTGGGGTATCCGGGCGACCCGCGCTACCGGGAGTTTCACCGCGACGTCGCCGATGACGCGGAATGGGGCTACGTGGAGCCCCATGCGACCGGGACGGGCCAACGCGTTCCCACCGGGCTGAAGCTGCATCGGGTGACGGGGCCGGGCCTGGAGAAGGAGCCCTACGATCCCGGGGCGGCGTCGGAGGCGGTGGCGGAACATGCGCGGCACTTCGTGGGGGAACGGCTTCGGTGGTTGGGCGGGCGCTTGGACGGGCGGGGCTCCGGGGGCGTTGGTGAGGGCGGGGACCCGCCGCCGTTGGTGGTGGCGCCGTATGACGCGGAGTTGTTCGGGCATTGGTGGATGGAGGGGCCGGAGTTTTTGGATGCGGTGGCGCGCGAGGCGTTGGCGCGAGGGTTGAAGCTGGGATGGCTGGGCGAGCGCCCAGCGTGGATGGAATGCGCGCAAGTGGCACAGCCCGTCGCGTCGAGCTGGGGCGAGGGCGGGCACCTCGGCGTGTGGCTGGACGAGTCGAATGTGTGGATGCAGCGGCCGCTGCGGGGCATGACCCGTCGGTTGGGCGAGTGGTTGCGGGCACCGGAGGCTTGCATGGGCGAGGGCGCTGGAGGCGCAACGTCGCCGCGAGGGCGTTGCCTGCGGCAGGCGGCCCGGGAATGGATGCTGGCTTGGGCGAGCGACTGGCCGTTCTTGGTCCGCATGGGCACGGCCCGCGCCTACGCGGAGGCGCGGTTCCGGGCGCATGTCGGGCGGTTCGACCGATTGGAGGCCATGGCGATGGGGCGCGAGGTCATGGACGAGGCCTGGCTGGCGAAGGTTGAGGACGAGGACAACCTGTTCCCTGGGATGGAGCCAAGCTTGTGGCGTTGATGCCTGGCTCGGGCGAGTCCGACGAGGCGGTTGGGAGTCTTGTCATGCGTGCACCAAGAAACCGCGAGAACGCGCCAAGTGGCAGCTTCCGGGGGGCATGATGCATGGATACGGTACCGCGATGAAGGACGAGCAACGGCGCCCATGGCATGCGATGGCGGCGGACGACGCGGTGGGCGAGTTGGGAAGTTCCGTGGAACGAGGCCTTGGCTCCGAGGAGGCGGCGGCGCGTCTTCGGGTGCATGGGTTGAACCGCGTGACGGCGTCGGCGGGGGTCCCGGAGTGGGTTCGCTTCCTGGGGCAGTTCAACCAAGTGCTGGTCTATGTCCTGATTGCAGCGGGTGCCAAGGCCGCGTGGATGGGGGAATGGGTGGACGCGGGGGTCATCCTAGGGGTCGTTGTCGTGAACGCCGTGGTGGGCCACATCCAGGAAGGCAAGGCGCAGAAGGCCATCGGGGCGTTGTCCCGGATGCTGGTGACGATGGCCACGGTCCGTCGCGACGGAGTGCGCCTCCAGTTGAACTCCGAGCAGTTGGTCCCGGGCGACGTCGTCTGGATCCAGTCGGGGGACCGAGTGCCGGCGGACCTGCGGTTGGTGGCGGTGAAGGGCCTGCGCTGCGACGAGTCCGCGTTGACGGGCGAGTCGGTGCCGTCCAGCAAGGACGTGGGGCTGCTGGATTCCGGCACGGTGGTGGGGGACCGGCGCAACATGGCCCATGCGGGCACGTGGGTCACGCAAGGGCAGGCCGAGGGCGTGGTGGTGGAGACCGGCGGCCGCACGGAGACGGGCCGCATTGCGTCGTTGATTGCGGGCGCGTCGGACATGGAGACGCCGCTGACCCGGAAGCTGCGGGGGTTCAGCCGCCTGTTGGTGGTGGTGATCCTGGCGGTGGCGGCCGTGATGTTCCTGGTGGGATGGCTTCGGGGCCGGCCTGCGGACGACATGTTCATGGCGGCGATTGCGCTGGCAGTGGGTGCGATTCCCGAGGGCTTGCCGGCGGCGGTAACCATCACCCTGGCGATTGGCGTCGGACGCATGGCGCGGCGCAAGGCGATCATCCGGCGCCTGCCGGCCGTCGAGACCCTGGGCGGCACCACGGTGATTTGCTCCGACAAGACGGGGACCCTGACGGAGAACGCGATGACCGTGCGGGAGGCGTGGGCGGACGCGGAATCGTATGACGTGACGGGCGATGGCTACCGGTTGGACGGGGAGGTGCACCATGCGGGCGTGGCGTGTGACGTGGCGAGCAACGTGGCGCTTGCGGAGACGTTTCGTGCCGGCGTGCTGTGCAACGACTCGTGGCTTGCGGTGGAGGCGGGCGGCCGGATCAAGGTTCATGGGGACCCCACGGAGGCGGCGTTGCTTGTCTCGGGACACAAGGCCGGATACGTGCACGCGGCCACGCACGACGCCACGCCGCGCCTCGACGTCATCCCGTTCGAGTCCGACCGGATGTACATGGCGACGCTGCACGCGTCGGACCCGAGGGTGATCTACAAGAAGGGGGCGTTGGACCGGGTGTTGGGCCGTTGTGACCGCATGTTGGGGGCGGACGGGCGCGAGGTGGCCTTGGACCGGGAAGGGGTGCGCATGGCCGGGGAGCGGATGGCGTCGCGGGGGCTTCGGGTCCTTGCGTTTGCCCGGCGGCACGTGGGGGATGGGCACGGGGAACTGGAGCACGAGCACGTGAAGGAGGGACTCACGTTCCTGGGGTTGCAGGGCATGATGGACCCGCCGCGGCGCGAGGCCATCGACGCGGTGTGCCGGTGCCATCAGGCGGGGATCGCGGTCAAGATGATCAAGGGGGATCACGCAGGGACGGCGGTGGCGGTGGCGGGCCAGCTGGGGCTGCGCGGGGCCGTGGGGCCGGACGGTCGACTGGAGGCGATCAACGGCGAGGCGTTGGAGAGCATGGACGACGCCAGGCTGTCCGAGGTGGCGGAGCATACGGCGGTGTTTGCGCGGGTGGCACCGGAGCAGAAGCTGCGGCTGGTCCGGGCGTTGCAGTCGCGGGGCCACGTCGTGGCGATGACCGGCGACGGCGTGAACGACGCCCCGGCGCTGAGGCAGGCGGACATTGGCGTGGCGATGGGGATCACGGGCACCGAGGTGGCAAAGGGGGCGGCGTCGATGGTGTTGCTGGACGACAACTTCGCTTCGATCGAGGCGGCCGTGGAGGAGGGGCGGTCGGTGTTCGACAACCTGGTGAAGTTCATCGTCTGGACGCTGCCGACGAACGTGGGGGAGGGTATGTTGATGCTGGTGGCGGTGCTGGCGGGGCTCGAGTTGCCGGCGCTTCCGGTGCACTTGCTGTGGATCAACCTGGCCACGGCCATCCTGCTGGGCCTGACGCTGGTGTTCGAGCAGCGGGAGGCGGGGCTCATGCAGCGTCCGCCGCGGGCTCCGGGGCAGCCGTTGCTGACGCGCGCGCTCGTCTTGCGCACGGGCTTGGTGGCCTTGCTGATGGGCGCGGCCGGGCATGGGCTGTTTTGGTGGGAGCAGGCCGTCATGGGGATGACCGTCGCGGAGGCGCGCACGGTGGTCGTCAACGTCGTCGTGGTGGTCGAGGTCTTCTACCTTCTGAATTGCCGGTCCCTGACGCGGCCGTTCTTCCGCCTGGGTTGGTGGTCCAACCCGTGGATCACGCCGGGGATCGTGGCGATGCTCGGGGCCCAGGCCCTCTTCACCTACCTGCCGGCGATGAACCGCCTGTTCCACACTGCCCCGATCCGGATGGACGCCTGGCTGCATGTGGCGGCGGTCGGGGCGGTCGTCTTCGTGGCGGTCGAGGCAGAGAAGTGGATTCGCTACGGCGGACGACGCGGCGAGAACGTTGCCCCGGAGTAGCAGCGAAGGACGAGCACGGGAACGAAAAAGGCCGGCCCCGCTGGATGCGGGGCCGGCCTGGATGAAGCCGGATCGGCCTAGAACTGGCGGCTCAGTTGGACGAACCACTGGCGGCCGCGGATGTCGGCAAGGCGGCGGTCATAGCCGTCACCGAAGGTGCTTTGAACCATGGGCGGGGCCTCGTCGAGGAGGTTGTTGATGCCGAAGGTGAAGTCGGCATCGACCTTGTGGATGCGGTACGTGAGGCGCAGGTCGAACGTCTGGTAGGATGGGACGTCGGCGAGTGCACCGGCGTTGTCGGGATTGTTGGGGTCGAAGTCGGCAGGCGAGATGCCGCCGTTGACGTTCTCCCGGTAGCCATCGGTGTAGTTCCAGGCGAACGCGAAGGTGTAGCGGTCGTACTGGTACGAGAACGTGAGGTTGGAGCGCCACTCGGGGAAGCCGGCGTCCTCGAGCGCGGCGCCGGGTGCCCAGTATTTGCCGAGGTAACCCACGGCGCCGGAGCCCGGGAAGTTCTCCTGCTCGAAGGTCAGGATGCGCGTGGCGTTGCCGTTGAGCCCGAACGTGCCCACGTCGGACTTGTATTCATAGCCGGCCTGGATGTCGATGCCGTCGGTGGTGCGGGTGCCGGAGTTGATCGCGCCGACGTTGCGGACCTGGTAGAGGTCGCCGAGGGCGTTGAGCTCAACCTGGGATCCGAGGGGGTTGGCCGCGCTGATGCCGGCGTTCGCGCCGAATGGGTTGTTCGGGTTGGTGTCGGCCCCGTTGGCATACCACTGGTTCACGATGTACTGGGCGGAGGCGAAGGGGATGCCGGTTTGTTGGATCCGGTAGTAGCTCGCGCCGCCGGAGAAGCCCTTGAGCTTGTCAGGCGAGGCGATGAACCCGATGAGGAACGTCTCGGAGTCCGTCGGCTTGAGCCGGGGATTGCCGACGGTGAGGACGGCCTCCTCGGGTTGCTTCCGCTCCTTGGTGACCGGGTTGTACAGCTCCGTGAAGTCTTGGCCGGGGAGCTGGTAGAGGGATCCGAAGCCCGGGGCGATGTAGCCCTGGGCGTAGGAGCCGCGGATGGTGAGCTGCTTGTCGATGGGCTGCCAACGGAAGTTGACGGCGGGCTTGTAGCCGGTGACTCCGACGTCGGAGAAGCTCTCGTAACGGCCGGAGGTGGCGACGTTGAACGAGTGAACCAACGGCACGTCCTGGTCCTTGCTCAGGATCGGGATCGCCACCTCGCCGAAGAAGGAGTGGATGTCGCGCGAGGCGATGAGGGGTTGGACGACGTTGAAGGGCCGGATG
>JBJSZF010000483.1:0-2069 GCA_046090125.1 Verrucomicrobiota bacterium | reverse complement strand
CATCCAGGGGCTCGGCCCCAAGAAGGTCCGCAAGCTCCACGAGGAGCTGGGCATCGACTCGGTGGCGTCGCTGGAGGCGGCCTGCCAGGACGGGCGCGTGGCGGGCCTGGACGGCTTCGGCGAGAAGTCCCAGGCCAAGATCGTCGAGGCCATTGCCTTCAAGCGGCAGTTCGCGTCGCGCCATCGCCTCGTGGACGCCATCGCCGCCGCCGAGCCCATCCTCGCGGCGTTGCGGGAGCATGCCGACGTGACGCGCTGCTCGACGGCGGGCTCGCTGAGGCGTTGGAAGGAGGTCATCGGCGACATCGACTTCGTCGTGTCGTCGCGGCGTCCGGCGGCCGTGCTGGACTTCTTCGTGGCGTTGCCGGGCATCCAGGCGGTGCTGGCGCGGGGCGACACCAAGGCGTCGGTCATCCTCGGCGGCGGCATCCAGGCGGACCTGCGGGTGGTGGCCGACGCCGAGTTTGCGTCGGCGCTCGCGTACTTCACCGGGAGCAAGGAACACAATATCGTGATGCGGCAACGGGCCATCGCGCGGGGCCTGCGTCTCAACGAGTACGGGTTGTTCCGGTCCACCGAGGAGACGCGGGACCCGGCGTTGCGGGTGGAATGCCGGACGGAGGAGGACTTGTTCCGGGAGCTGGGGCTGCACTACGTCCCGCCCGAGCTGCGCGAGGACCACGGGGAGTTTGCGATGGCGGAGAAGCATCCGACGCCGCGCCTGGTGGAATGGACGGACCTGCGCGGGTCGTTGCACAACCACTCGGACTGGAGCGACGGGCGCGACCGGTTGGAGGGGATCGTGGAGCACGCCCGCTCGCTGGGGCTGGCGTACTGGGCGATCACGGACCATTCGCGGGCGTCGTTCCAGGCCAACGGGCTGGACCCGGCGCGGCTGCTGCGGCAACTGGGCGAGATCGAGGCGTTGAACCGGCGGCTGGAGGACGAGGGCGATGACTTTCGGTTGCTGACGGGGATCGAGGTGGACGTGCTGAAGGATGGGCTGGACCTGCCGGACGAGCTGCTGGCGCGGCTCGACGTGGTGGTGGCGAGCCTGCACGTGCCCTCGGGCGAGGAGGCCGAGAACACGCGTCGGCTGGTGGCGGCGGCCAGCAATCGTTGGGTGCACATGCTGGGCCATCCCACGGGGCGGCTGTTGCTGGAACGCGATGCGTACAAGGTGAACCTCAACGCCGTGATCGAGGCGTGCGCGGCGGCGGGGACATGGATCGAGCTGAACGCGAGCCCGTACCGGCTGGACCTGGACTGGCGGCAGTGGGCTCATGCGCGTCGGCTGGGGGTGCGATGCGTGATCAACTGCGACGCGCACCGATTGGAGCACTTCGATTACCTGCGGCTGGGCTCCGGGCTGGCGCGCAAGGGTGGGCTGCGGGCGGAGGACGTGGTGAACACGTTGCCCCTGGGCCGGTTGAGGGAGGCCTTGGCGGCCAAGCGGGGCAAGGCCGGGCGGGACGGGGCGGCGCGGAAGGGGTAAGCCATGAGCCGGGCAGGCCGGAAGACGTGGGCGCTGCTGTTGACCGCGTTCGTGCCCGTGCTGGCGGTGCCGACGCTCCTGTTGGGTCCCGGGGGCTTCCTGGTGCTGCTCTTGGTCCTGGTCGTGTCGGTGATGTTGATGCTGCGGCCGGGGTGACCGGGGGCCGCGCGTTGGCCGGGCGGGCGCGGGTGTTCTGGAGTTTGTTGGGCGGGGAGGTGTTCCGGTGCACGATGCGCCCATGCGGACGGCATGGGTCTTGGGCGACCAGCTCACGATGGGGAACGCGGCCTTGGCGGGGCTCGACCCGGCGCGGGACGTGGTGTTGATGGTGGAGTCGCGGGCGCGGGGCGCGCACCGGCGGTATCATCGGCGCAAGCTGGTGCTGGTGTATTCCGCGATGCGTCACTTCGCGGAGGAACTGCGCCGGGCGGGTTGGCGGGTGGATTACCATCGGCTGGAGGACACGCCGGCGTTCGGAGATGCGCTGGGGGCTCATGCGCGACGGTTCCAGCCGGAGGCGGTGCGGGTGATGGCTCCGTCGGACTGGACGACGACGGCGGCGTTGCCGCGAATG
>JBJSZF010000482.1:0-1204 GCA_046090125.1 Verrucomicrobiota bacterium | reverse complement strand
ACGCGACGCCCTCGTCTCGTACGCGCGGATCCATGGCCTGGCCCACGCGTGCCGACTGCTCTTGAACCTCAACGAGTTCGTGTACGTGGACTGACGCCATGCGACATCCCTCACCGTTCCATCAATCGGTTCCGAGCGAGTCGTCCCTCTCGCGCCGCGACTTCCTGTGGCGCTCCGGGGGCGGGCTGGGCGGGATTGCCTTGGCCAGCCTGCTTTCGGGCGAGGGCCTCCTTGCGGAGGGCGCGTCCGCTGGGCCGTTGCCGCCGGGCCGGGCGCACCATCGGCCGCGGGCACGCCGCGTGATTCAACTGTTCATGGCGGGCGCGGCCAGCCACATCGACCTGTTCGACTACAAGCCCGAGCTGGTGAAGCGCGACGGGCAACCCAGCGACTTCGGGGAGCCGGTGGAGGCCTTCCAGAACGGGCTGGGCCCGTGGCTCAAGCCCGTGTGGCCGTTCCGTCCGCATGGGCAGTCCGGGAAGCCGCTGGGCGACGTGGTGTCGGATCTCGGGCGCGTCGTGGACGACATGGCTTTCATCCACAACCTCGTGGGAAAGACCGGCGTCCACAGCCAGGCGACGTACCTTCAATCGACGGGGTTTCAGTTGCCCGGGTTCCCCGGCATGGGCGCGTGGGTAGGGTACGGGCTGGGATCCCTCAACGAGAACCTCCCGTCGTTCGTCGTGTTGCCGGACCACCGCGGGTTTGCATCGAACGGTCCCAAGAACTGGGACGCGGCGTTCCTGCCCGGACAGCACGCCGGGACCATCCTGTATCCGGGCCGCGAGACGCCGATCGCGGACCTGTTCCCGGGCAAGGCGGGCGGATACGTGACGAGCGCCGGGGAGGAGGAGGGGCATCGGTTGATGGCCGCGTTGAACCGACGCCATGCGGCCACGCGCGAGGGCGACGCGCGGCTGGACGCGCGCATCCGGAGCTACGAGCTGGCGGCGCGCATGCAACTGGCGGCTCCGGAGGCGATGGACCTGTCGCGCGAGCCCGACGGGTTGCTGGAGCGGTACGGGATCCGGCGCAACCCGCCGACGTGGCCGTCCGAGATCAACGCGGCCGAGGAGGCGCATCACTTCGGGACGAAGTGCCTCGTGGCGCGGCGGTTGGTGGAGCGGGGCGTGCGGTTCGTGCAGGTGTGGAGCGGCAACGACAACAGCTTCCCCCGCCGCAACTGGGACTCGCACGAGGACAT
>JBJSZF010000481.1:0-5076 GCA_046090125.1 Verrucomicrobiota bacterium | reverse complement strand
CCCATGAAGTGCGACGTACAGACGCCGGAACCACTCTCTCGACACGCGACAGCGCGGAAATGTTCACGCGACTGCAGGGCGGGTGCGGAGGGCACCCGGTCCCCATCATGCGAGGATGCCGACGGCCACGGTCTTGGCGTGGCCTGGTTCAGGAGCCCCGGATTGGAGAGTGCCGCGTGCCGGCGGCCGTCGCAGCCACCCCGGCAATCCCCAACGCAAGCCCCGCCACCATCCACAGCACGGGTGCATGGCTTCCCCAGCGCCGAGCCGTCGCCGCAAACACCAGCGGCCCCGCCGCCGAACCCAGCACCGTCAGCCATTGCGCCGCGCCTTGGATGCGTCCCAGGTGAAGCCGCCCAAACAAATGTCCCCAAAGCGAAAAGAACAGGACCGTCACGCCGCCCGCCGACACGCCCATCAGCGTCGCCACCGTCCAGAGTTGCCAGGGTTCACGCACCAGCGCGAGGCCGGCGAGGCTTGCGCCGTACCCGAGCCATGCGGCCCCCATCAGCAAGCCCGGCCGCAAGCGTCGCATCGACCATCCGCACAGCCCCTGCCCCACCAAGGACGCCACCGTGCTCACGCCCAGGAAGGTCGGCAGGTCCCTCGCGGCGAAGCCCCGTTCCACCAGCAGCGCCTCGTTGAACAACCCCACGCCCGACGTCGCCACCGCAAACAACGCCGTGGATCCCGCGAACACCCAGAAAGACGTCGTCCCCAGCGCCTCCCCGAGAGTCATGCCGCCTGCACCGGCCCCCGCCCCCGCATCCGTGGCCTCTCCTGCGCCTTGGGAATCCCGGAATCCCAACCACGCCACGACCGCGATCCCAGCCAATCCCCACGCCACGCCCTTCCATGCCACCCGCCATCCCTGGCCATGCACCGTGTCGCCCACCACCACGAAGGCGACGGCAAACAGGATCGACATGAGGATTGAGAACACCCCCATGGGCCAGCCGTGCGAGCCGGGGAAGCTCTTGCCGACGGACGCAATGCTGGCGACCGACAGCGCGCCTTGGCCAATGGCGCGGCTGAGCACCAAGGCGAGAAACAGGCCCATGCCGGCGGACTGGATGGCCGCCATGGCCGTCACAACGCACGCCAGCAACGCCAGCCATGCGACGGCCGCGCGCCGCACGCCAAAACGATCCAGCACCCAACCCGCCGGGAGGCAGGCCACCGACCCCAGCAACGTGGCCCACAGGCTCCACGTGGCGTAGGCAACGCGGTCGAGGCCCAGTTCCCGAATCAATGGCTCCGTCACCAGCCCCAACCCCTGCGTCCGCCCCGGCAACGTCGCCAGCATCAGGAACGCTGCGATCACGACGTTCCGCCACGCCTCCACCGGCCGCGGCCACGCGACGCCCGTTCCCGCCGCCACGCCCGCCTCCAACTCCCGCGCATCCCCTCCTGCAACCATGTTGGACCGCATCGTGTCCGCCACCGTCGCCAGCGCCAAGCGTCCCTTCCCGTCGCCACCTCGATCCCCACGCGCCGGCGCGCCGGGCTTCCGACGCGTCGTGGATTGCAGCCCGGGCGGCATCGTGGGTAGGATGCACAGCATGACGTTGACGGAGAAGTTGCTGGCGCGGGCGTCGGGGAAGGCGCGGGTGGTCGCCTGGGAGAACATCTGGGTGAAGGCGGACGTCCTCATGACCCATGACGTATGCGGGCCCGGCACGATCGGCGTGTTCAAGCGGGAATTCGGCAAGGACGCCCGGGTGTGGGACCGCGAGCGTGTCGTCATCATCCCAGACCACTACATCTTTACGGCCGACTCGAAGTCGAACCGCAACGTGGACATCCTGCGCGACTTCGCCCGCGAGCAAGGCTTGCCCTACTTCTATGACGTGATCGACGAGCCGTCCGGGCAGTGGAAGTTCGATGCGTCCAAGGGCCTCCTGAAGAAGCAGTACGGGTCGCAATACGCCGGCGTGTGCCATGCGGCGCTGCCCCAGAAGGGCCACACGCGCCCGGGTGAGGTCTTGTTCGGCACGGACTCGCACACGTGCATGGCGGGCGCGTTCAACGAGTTTGCGACCGGCATTGGCAACACGGACGCCGGCTTCGTCATGGGAACGGGCAAGCTCCTGATCAAGGTGCCCGAGACGATGCACTTCCGCCTCGAGGGCCGCATGCAGCCGGGTGTCATGGCCAAGGACCTCATCCTCCACGTCATCGGCGAGATCGGCTTCGACGGCGCGACGTATCGCGCCATGCAGTTCGACGGGCCGGGCGTCGCGTCGCTGTCGATGGACGACCGCATGACCGTGGCCAACATGGCCATCGAGGCCGGTGGCAAGAACGGCATCTTCCCGTTCGACGCCCGCACCGCCGAGTACGTGGAAGCCCGCACGCGCCTCAACGGGACGCGCGCCCGGTACGAGCCCGTGGAGGCGGACGCGGACCAGTCGTTTGCCTTCGAGATGGTCGTGGACCTCGACAAGCTGGAACCCACCGTGGCGTGCCATCCGGACCCCGGCCAAAGGAAGAAGGCCCGCGACATGGGCGACGTGCGCCTCGACCGCGCCTACATCGGTTCCTGCACGGGCGGGAAGACGTCGGACTTCGTGGAGTTTGCGCGGGTGGTGCGGGGCCGGCGGGTGGCCATCGACACGTTTGGGGTGCCTGCGACGCCGGAGATCGTGCATGACTTGCAGACGACGCGCTGGGGCACCGAGACCATCTGGGACATCCTGGTGGGCGCTGGCGTGCAGATGACGGAGAACGCCGGCTGCGCCGCCTGCCTGGGCGGGCCCGTGGACACCTTCGGACGCATGAACACCCCCCTGAAGTGCATCAGCGCCACCAACCGCAACTTCCCCGGGCGCATGGGGCACAAGGATTCCCAGGTGTTCCTCGCCAGCCCCGCCACCGTCGCGGCCTCGGCCCTCGTCGGCCACGTCGCCGACCCACGCGCGCTCGTGGCCTAGTCCGAACGCCCCTGGGCAGGCCCCGTCCCTACTGGACGAAGTCCTGCCAGGCCATCGACCCAAATCCCGCGGAACGGCCCACGTCTTCCTGCCCGCGGTCGCAAAGGACCAGGGGACGATGCTCCGGCATCCGGACGGCCGCGTGTGAAAGGCCCCGGAGATCCTCCGCCGTGAACCGGCCCCTCTGGATCTCCACCAGCCATCGAACGTCATCCGGCCCGGTGAAGACGACATCGACCTCCCACGGCTCCTCGCGCCAGTAATCCAAGGCCAGCCCGGCATTCAGGATGCGCGCCAGGCAGGCGTTCTCCGCCCAACGCTCCCGACGCTCGGGATCCGAGTCGGCGGACGGAGGAGCCTTCCCAGGCGCCGTCAGGAGCGCAGGGTCCCGAACCACCAGCTTCGAGGGCGACCGACGCCTCCGAATCTCCATGCGATGGGCCTTCTGGGGCGGCGTCACAAGGAAGGCCTCGCTCAGGAGCCCCAGGTAGTGCGCGAGGGTTTCCAAGGCTCCTTTCTCGGCGAGGTTCCCCGCGATCTTCTCCAGGGAGAGAACCTCCGCCGGATGCGCCGCCGCGATGGCAAAGACCTGGCGCAGCAAGGCGGGCTTGCGCACCGGCTCCAACGCCAGCAAGTCCCGGCCAATCGCCGGCTCCACCATCGCGTCCCGTACATGCGCCTCCCATCGGACGGGATCGTTCCACAGCGGGACGGTCCCCGGATACCCGCCCCGGGCCACCCATTGCATGGCCGCGTCATCGGGCGAAATCCCCGCCAACTCGGCGAGGTCCCGTGGGCCCCAATGAGAGAGAACCAGCCGCTCGAACCGTCCAGCCATGGATTCGCGCGAGTCGGACCCGAGCCGGAGCGACGAGGAACCGCTGGCCACGACATGGAGCGGAAGCCCCGTCCGCTTCAGCTCGTCGTACCAGGCCTTGAGCCAAGTGGACCAGCCTGGCAGGTGCTGCACCTCGTCGAGGAGCAGCATCGCCGGTCCGGGCCCCTGGCGGGCGAGGGCCGTTGCCCGTTGCCAGATGGCCTCGCGCCAATGCGGCTAGACGGCTTCCGGCGCGTCGGCCGTGGCATAAACCGCCCAGTCTGGCCGACGGGCTGCGATTTTGAGCAGCAGGGTGGTCTTGCCCACCTGACGCGGCCCCACGAGCAACTGAACCTAGAAACGGCAGTGGGGCAGTCTGTAGGCCGAGTGCCCTCACGCGGCGGCGGTGATGCCTCGTGCCCGGTGCGCCGGGCCAGGGGAGCCGGGCCTACCTCGACCTCACCCGCAGGGTGAGCCCCTGGGTTCCTGTCCATGAGCCCATCCGACCCGATGGGAAGGGCGTTTCCTCGTTTTGGCACCCTTTTTGACTGCCGATTTCAGCCTGAATCCAGCCCGGGGCAGGTTGCCGCAGCCGTTGCTCCAAGGCCCGTTCCACCCGTCGAAACGCCCGGTCATCCGGAAGTTTGATCATGATCGATTAACGATTCGACCACGGTCGAAATGTGTGGAGAAGGCTCGCCACGGCCCCTGGGCACCCCCCGTTCCCCGCCCGTACCGGTCCGCCAAGGCCCCCGCATCCCATCCCGACCCCGACGCGTCGTCGCACACCCACACCCGCCCGACATCGACCCAGAAGAACGCCCGCTGCCCAAACTCGGCCGACAACGCGGCCGCGTCTGCCAGCGTGGGTGCCACGACGCCGAGCCCGGGCTCGCGGTGCGCCAAGTCCGGGGACGCGCCCGTGACGTCGAAATGCTCCCAGCGCAACGCCCGCACCCGCCGCTCCAAGGCCTCGCCCCGGGCCAGGTTCGCCGCGTCGGGCACGATCCGTCCGCCCGGATTCCAGGCGGTCACCACGGCAAATGTTGGGGGAAGCGCGTCCAACGGGCGCGACCCGAGCAACACGGCCGACAAGTACTCCCCCGGATGCGGGAACGGAGCGGGGTTGGGCGCGACGGGCATGGGCAACAGCACGCGCGAGTCCGTGCGAGGGAAGTGGGCCGACCGGACGCCGTGTTCTGGTGTTCGACGAGCCAAGGCATCAACGGCGATGCGATTCTGTCCCCGTCACGCACGCCAACGCCATGCCCTCTACCCCAACAACTCCTTCACCACTTTGCCGTGGACGTCGGTGAGGCGGAAGTC
>JBJSZF010000480.1:0-5912 GCA_046090125.1 Verrucomicrobiota bacterium | reverse complement strand
CGCCCTCGTCGCCACCCCGTCCATCCGGGACGGGCACCCGTTCATCCGCAGCCTCTTCGAGGCCATCGATGGCATCCCTTGGGGCAAGGGATGCCTGGCGGATTGTCCCTATGTCGTCGTCGGGCAGCTCTGCGTGGGACGCGAGCATCGGGGCCAGGGGCTCGTCCAACGCCTGTACCGGCATTTCCGCGAGACCCTGCAGGCCGACTACCACTGCGCCGTGACGGACATCGCCCGCGAGAACACCCGCTCCTTGCGCGCCCACCAGGCCACGGGCTTCCAAGTCATCCACTCCTTCGCCTACGAGGGACGCGACTGGGACGTCGTCCTGTGGGACTGGAGAACCGACCCGCATCGTGTCCCCTGAGCTGGCCGTCCCCGCAGCCCAACCGGAACGCGGCGCCCGCGCCCATCACCTAGGCCTGCTTCATCAGCACGCCCCCAAGCCCAGCCCACGGCGCCGCTGGGAACGCGCCCGCATCGGCGAGCTCTGGCAGCACGACTCTTCCATCCACCCCTCGTGGCCAGCCGACGCCAAGCAGACCCTCCTCCTCACCGTCGACGACTCTTCCCGCAAATACGCCGCCGCCACCTTCGTCCCCTCCGACACCACCTGGGCCCACTTCGAGCACTTCCGCGCCGTCTTCCTCCGCATGGGCCTTCCCATGGCCCTCGACACCGACGGCTTGGCCCTCTTCGGCCACGAGTCTACGGCCGAGGGACGCGATCCCAAGGGCGAGTTCCAGCGGACCTTGACCGCACTGGGCGTCAGCCATCTCGTCGCGCCCAGCCCACAGGCCAAGGGCAAGATCGAGCGCTGGGACAGGGCCTGGCAGGACGGCATGACGGTCAGGCAGCCCGTCCCCAGCACGGCGCTGCTCGACCTCCACCTCGCGCTCCACGACCGCCGTTGCCGCAACACGGACAACCCGGCGGGCTTTGAGGGCCGCAGTTGGGCCATCGCCCCCACCCCTCGCAAGACCTTGAGCATCATCCACCACCCGGGCCGGCCGTTCTGGGTCGTCACCGAGCCCCCAGCACCGCCCGCAAACCGATGGCCTGAGGTCCTCGGGAAGTACACGCTCTGACCCAGTCTCCTTTTGCTCCCGCAACGAGTCTCCTTTTGGACACTCGCCGACACCCTCACGGATTATGGTTGCCAAACCTGGATGCTACGCAATTGTCATTACAGGTGTCGTTCCAACGGCCGTTAAAAACGATGATATCTGCCAAAATAAACTTCGCGGGTTCTCTTCTCGCTTTCGTGGGCCTCGCATGTCCTGCGATGGCTCAGGGCCCCATCGGGGGCGGTGGACCACTGCCCGAGGATGATGGTGTCTTCGTTTATCGTGTCGCACCGGCAGCCATGGCGTTCGACAGAGATGTCTACTCCAACTACGAGATCGCGGAGGACCTTTACCTCGCTGGATTCAACCGGGTCCTGACGGATCTCACGTTCCATTACAATGCCGACTACGCCCAGGTTGGAGGCATCGTCGTCACCGTGTACGCAGAGGGCGGACCCGATGCCAACGGACTCTTTTTGCCAGGTGCCAAGCTCTTGGAGAAGCCCGTGAACGTACAGGTTGGTTCCGGCCTCGCGAACGTCGCCTTGGCCTACAGCGCGGCCAACACCGTCCCGGACCGGGTCATTGTATCCGTTCGCTTCGTCGATGTCCCGGCGGGCGGCTCGATTAGCTTGGTCGCCCAGCCCTCCGCACCGGAGGTCGGTTCGACGAGGCCGGGCTACCTAGAACGCACGGGGCCTGGCGATCAAGACTGGGCCTTGCGTCCGTTAGCCGATACCTCGGGCAACCAAGTGAATTTCCTGCTGGGAGTGAAGGCGGCCGCCGTGCCGGAGGCATCCACCGTGGCCCTTGGGCTGGCTGGCGTCGGCATCCTGTTGCTCGCGGGACGGCGTCGGCGTCCGTAAACCGTCGTTTGCTCTAACGCTACGGCTGCCACGCCGTTTCAGCTGCCGCACCTCCCGGATCAAGACTGCAAAAACAAGGGGCTCCCTCCCGCTGGAGGCTCAAAGACCCCATCACAGGTCCGCAGGTCTCCCCGACTTTCCTGATCGTCAGGTCTGTCACTATCCCTCTTCCCTGCGACTTAGTGAGGGCGACCCGTGCCGTACGACGCCGACAGGTAGCTCCCAATCGCTCGTGCGCCGGAAACGAACCTGCGATGGCCGTTCGAGCTGGGCTGCGCACCCGGAACGTCGGACGGCGCCTCGTCACGCAGCACCAGCACGGGGCAGGATTGGTTGGCCTCACCCAGCAGCGCCACGACCTCCGTCCGGGGTCGCCGGTAATCGACGTAACGCACTTCCACGTGATGGCGGAGATTCGGGTAGTAGTGGAACACCCCGTTGATCTCCGCGCATTCGGGGCAGTAATACGGTGCGCCCGGGCCATCCTCAAAGTCATGCCTCAGGAGGAACAAGACGTCGTGCTTCATGCCCAGAGCTTGCCTGGCCGCCGCTTGTTGGAAAGACGCGATTGCAACCGCAATCACAGCCGCCACCGTCCCTGACCGGCTCCTACCGGTGCGCCGGAAGATCCCCTCGGCACCTCGAAGCCATCCCACAACCAACCAACACTAGCATGTCCCCGACGATCCAATTGGTGTCCCGCCGGCCGAGGCGGGCCGACGTCGAGTGATGTCTTGGGAAACGCCCCCCCCGCCGCAACTGGAGCCGGCCAATTGATAGCACTCGGCACACAGGTGCCCCTCCCCCACCGGGTGTGCCTCGTCCGCACCGCAATGATCGCACACGGGTGACGACGCCCCGTCTGCCTGCTTGGACTGCATGCCACTCATGGCGACGTCCTCATTCCGTTACGATCCGCATCCACCCGACACCGTCCGCCGTGGACATTCGCCATGATCCCGTCCATCCCCCGAAGGCGTGGGAGCCCATCGACGTCCATGGCCCGCCCACGAATGCCGCCCGCTCGATCCGGTAGCGTCGGCCGGGCTCGACCGGCCATTCCATCCGCAGCATTCCCGGCGCATCGCGCTGCACCCGCACCGCGAAGGTACGGTCCGACGTTGTGGGCGATGTCCCTAACCATGCCTCCACCGCATGCGGCAAGCCATCCGCATCCGTATCCCCCGAGCCCACCTCCCCCATACCGCCCAAGCGTGCGACCTCCCACGCATCGTCCAGGCCGTCTGCATCGGAGTCCACGATGGGAAGGCCGGTGACCTCGATCTCGGCCTCGGCCACGCGGCCCGTTGCGCCGACGGCCTCGTCGGTGACGGCAAGGGTCCAGGTTCCCTGAGAGGTCTCAAAGGCATGGCGCCGCGACGAGTACCACCACTCGTCCATCTGGGCGGACGTCATGGTGCCACACCGCTGCAGTACGCTCCAGGTGCCACCGGGGGAACATAGCGTCACCCGAAGGTCACCCATCCGCGGATGCGTGGCCCGAAGACGAACCCGCACGCCATCCACGGACAACGCGTTGGTCACCACGAAGCGAACCTCGGCAGACTGCATCTGGAGGCTCACCTTCATGGATGGATGCAATGCCAGGGCGGCCCGCAGGGTATTCCCATCATTGCGTCCCACCACGACGGCAGGAATCCGGGCTGCGTCCGTGCCCAGCATGAGCGCCCGCGAGTTGCCCGTCTCGGAGTTCACAATCACGGCGGCTCCCGCTTCCATTTGGCCCGCGAGGCGCACGAGGTCCGCGAAGTCCAACGCGCCCCGCTGCAAGACCACGCACGCGCCCGCCACCTTCATGGATGTTGCCCCGGATCCTCCATCGACCAGCGGGAGCGGCCCAAGCCCGCCATCCGGATGAAGGCCCGCGCCGCCACACGCCGGGAAGGACGCTTCGGTCGCCAAGCCCACCGTTGCCACTCGCAGGCCATCGTCCGGAATGCCCAGGCCGGGTGCCCGCATCACGCGGACAACCGTCCTCCGCTCCGACGCCCGCGCGAAGCGGGAAGATCCCGCCCACCGCATCAGGAGCCCTGGGTCAGGCGTGCCATGTCCCACGTTGTGGCTGATCAAAAGCCCCGCCGAATTGGTGGCAAGGTCCGGGTCCAGAAGGTCTAGCGGCCGGGACGCGGCAGCGAGCAATCGCTGAACATCCGGCACCGAAAGGCCGGGCTGCACGTCGAGGCACAAGGCCACCAACCCGGTCACCTGCGGCGCCGAGAACGACGTCCCCGCCTGCATCCGCGTCCCGTACACATACTGGCTCATCTCCAACCCACCCATGGCCACCGTGCTCGCGCCGGCGTCTCCGACGGGGTCGAGGCTGAACAACTGCGAACCCTCCGACACCTCCCCGCCCGCCGCCGCTACCAACACGCACGCGCCGGGTGTCGAGTAAGTGGCCACTGTTCCGTCCCGGCGCAGGCCCGCGACGGTGATCGCCCCGGGAGCGTTGGCAAAGGCATCCAGGTTTGCGTCTCCCACGCCACGCGCGCCGAACAAGCTTTTCATCCGCGTGTTCCCCGCCGACCTCACCATGGGAATGCCCAGGCCGCCGCGCGCGACATGCAGCGCGTTCGACAGGGCCACGTGTTCCACCGGCGTGGCGTAGAGGAAGTCGAGGTCCGCATTCGACCATGAATGATTCTGAACCCATGCCTGGTCTGCGGCATGGCCGAACGCCCGCGCCAGTTGCTCCGTCTCCGGCAGGTTGCCCGCCGCATCGAAGATCACCTGTCCCGCCCATCGGGCCTGGGGTGCCGCACCCACCATTCCCACGCCGTTTCCCCCGCGCGCCACGGCCAAGCCCACCGTCGCCGTCCCATGGAACTGCGCCCGGGTGGAGTGCGCGCAGTTCGTGGCCATCGTGAACCAGTTCCGCGCCAACTGAGGCACGAACCCGTCGCGCAGGTCCGGATGCGTCGCATCCGCGCCGTCGTCGTACATCAAGACGACGCCCCCCTCGCCGCGAGTCCGCGCCCACGCCGCGCGAAAGGCCATGCCCGACGACACCGGCCCGGCACCCATTGTTCCCTGCCCGGGATCCAGTTGCCATTGCCGGTCCCAGTACGGATCGCTCGGGGCCGCCGCCCAGTCGGATTGCAACGCCGCGTTGAAGCGTCGTCGGGACACCGACACGACCCATGCATCCGGGTCCGGCGATAAGGCGTCCGCCACCTCCAACGCCTCCCGGGCGGAAGCCGCCTCGAACACCGCCGAGGCGACCTCCAGGTCCCTCGTGCGCCGCAGCCCGTGCCGGCCGGCCAAGCTGGCCAAGGCGGCGGGTGATGCGGCCCGAATCATCAGCGTCCGCCCAAACTCCACGCGATGGATCGAGCCTGGCTCGAGCCCGGCTTCTGTTTCCCCCGGCAACACGGCGTATTCCCGAAGCAACGGCTCCTTCATCCGCCAAGCCGCCCGCCCTCCCGCACCCTCTGTTGCATCCGCCGCCACGATCGCCATGCCGATGGCCGCAGCCAGCCGCGTCGCCAGGCCACGAAACCATGGCCGCACGGCAACGCGCCACCAACTCCGCCCCCGATGAATGCGGGCGTTCATCAATTCCACTCAGGGTCGTTGGACACCCGACTTGCCCGGTGCCCGCGCATGACCGGCGTCGATCATCCAGTCCTCGAAACGTTCCAGCCATCGCCCCGAGGGCCGCGCATTGGTCGCCCGCACCCCAAACCCGTGCCCGCCCGTCGCAAACACGTGCAACTCGGCCGGAACGCCCGCGCGGCGGTATCGCAGGTACGCCTCCGCCAATCCCTCGCCAATGTCCTTCCGATCATCCTGGGCACACGCCAGGAACGCAGGCGCGGAGTGGGTCGTCGGCTGGATGTCCCCCGTGCGCCCGGGGTACACAAGCCCAATGAAGTCCGGGCGCGAACCAAGGCGATCCACCGGGTCAATGGCGCCCGGATGGCCCGGGTCCACGCCCGCGCTGGCCAGCCATGCCAAC
>JBJSZF010000479.1:0-3916 GCA_046090125.1 Verrucomicrobiota bacterium | reverse complement strand
GGAGGAACACGGCACCAAGGTGCTGCAGGGTGGACTTCTTCATGGCTTCCAAAGGGGTGAGCGCTGGGTCGATCAAAGAGGGGCGCTGAAACCCGGTCAATCCACTTTTCAACGAGGATCACAGGAAATGTTCATGGCGTCCCGGAACGGCGCGGCGCGGTGCGGCGCGGAGGAGGGGTGATCGGGTGCGGCATCAGCGCCGTGGCGGCACTGAGGCCTGGAGCCGGAGCAGGTCCCGGTCGCCCGCCGTGGTGGGCGCGGCGGACGAATAGGCATCGGGCGAGGCCTTGTAGGAGCGCTCGATCTCGCCGGAGGCGTCGAGGATTCGCGGTCCGGCCCAGCGCCAGACCTCCGCATGGCCATCGGCAAAAGACAAGACGCCGGCCCGGTTGTGGCGGCTGGCGGGAAGGTTCCAGAACTGGGCAACGCCCGTCCCTGTCGGTTCGATGCCCAAGGCCCCGTTTTGGATGCTCCACGCGTCCTCGTCGATGAAGACGGAAGCCTGAGCCGGAGGCGGACTGAGGATTTGGTCCATGCGATAAACCGGGGCCGGGATCTTGTCCGGGTTGAGGTGCGCCACGCCGGTCCCCATGGAGATGCTCCGGAAGCGGGCAAACTGGGGGCGTCCGCGGACGCGCGAGCGATCCGAGGGGCAGCGGTAGATGGCGAGGGAACGGTTGTAGGGGAAGAGGCAGCCGATCTCGATGTTGCGGGCGGTGGCGTCGGTCTTGGCATCACCCTGGATCCATGAGCCCGCCAGGCTGACCTCGCCGGAGGCCTCGTTGGGGGCGAGCCATCCGCGGCTGTCGTCGGCGTACATCTGCCATGCGAGGGTGAGCTGGCGCAGGTTGTTGAGGCAGGCGATGCCCTGGGCCTTGGCCTTGGCCTTGGACAACGCGGGGAGAAGCATGCCCGCGAGGATCGCGATGATGGCGATCACCACGAGCAGTTCGATCAGGGTGAACCCGCGCCGGCGTCGGCCGACGACGTCACGGGTTCGGCTCCTCAGCCCGGCGTGCGGAGACCCCATGTTGCGCCGCAGGCCCCGAAGGATGGCTGGAATCCCGTTCATGTCCCGCCCATGCCACCCGAAGCCGGCCATGACGTCAAAGGCCCGGGACCGCCGTGAAGAAGGCGGCGTCGGCTGCGAAGGGCACGCTGACGTCGGCCGAACCCGACGCGGGCAAGGTGACCGTGGCCGAGGTCGTGAAGGCCCCGGTGATCGTCGTCGCGGACTGGATGCGATAGGTGGCTCCGGGGGTCCCGCGAAGGGAGAGGTTGGCCTCGGTGGGCGCGGAGAGCCGGAGGGAGAGGGTGGCCGGGCCGGCCGGAGGGGTGGCGGAGAGCGAATAGGCTTGGATGCCGTTGTTGCTGTTCAACGCGTAGGCCCGGTCCTTGCCCAGGGCGACGGCCCCGGTGCCGTTGATGTTGGGCCGGTCGGACACGATCAACTCCTGGTCCACGAGGGTGGGCTCGGCCGCTACGGCGAGGTCGAGCAACTGGAGGTTGTCCGGGTTTTCAAAGGCGATGCCGGCGAGCACCGAGCCATCGGCGGATGCTCCGAGCGGCCCGACGGCCGTGGTAACGACGGAGCCAGGGAACGATTGGAGGATCGAGGACGCGCCGGAGGCGAGGTCGTAGCCGAGCTGCACCAAGGGCTTGCTGGTGGCGGTGGCCCAGAGCGTTAAACCCTTCCCAAAGGCGAGCCCGAGGCCGACGTCGCCCGCCGCGAGGCCTTCGGGGCGAAACACCTTGGCGACCACGGTGGCTCCCCCGTCGCGGACGTTGAGGATGGCGAACGCGCCGCCGTTCCGGGCCGTGAGGGCCACCTCGGTTTGGTCGCCGGAGCCCCGTACGGCCATGGCGTCCCCCCAGCGCTCGACGACGGCGAGCTCGGGAATTTCCGGGAGGAGCACCGGGACGGACTCGGGCGAGTCGTTCTCCCAGCGATAGAGGCGGAACGCGGTCGTGGATCCGTCCAGGGTGAGGTTGCCCACGAAGACGACGCCGTCGTTGGCCACGCCGACCTGGTTGACGGCGAAGGTTCCGCCGGAGACGGGCGTTTCGTCGCCGAGAAGCAGGCCGAGCTTGTGCTTTTCGGCTCCGGTCTGGCCGTCGAGCACGACGACTTGGTTGGAGCCGGACCGGGAGACAAGGAGGATGTTTCCATTGAGGGGGTTGAGGGCGAGGCCGCGCTGGGTGTTGTCCTCGTTGAGGTAGGGGCGGCTGCCGGGGGCCAAGGACCACAGGGGCTGGAGGCGGGCGGACGACACGGGTTCCTTCACCGTGAGGATGGCATCGCGGCTGGTGACGGACCCGGCGGCGTTGGTGACGACGACGGCGTAGGTGCCCTCCTGTTCGCGCGTGAGGCCGGAGGTGACGAGCTGGGAGGAGGTTTTGCCGGCCAAGGGCTGGCCGTTGAAGGACCATTGGTAGGAGAAGGGCGGCGTTCCTTGCACCGACACGGCCAGCGCGAAATCCGCCCCGGCATAGACGGTGGCCCCGGCCGGTTGCGAGGCGATGGAGGGCGGGTCGGGGACGACGGGCTTCTCGACCTTGGCGGCGAGGAGGCCGTTGTTGGTGTCGAGGGCGATGATGCGGTCGCCGGAGAGGCCGACGGCGGCGGTGCCGTTGCCGTTGCTGGTGGCGAAGGGAAGCGGGGCGCCGAGGGCGACAGGATTGGCGGGATCGGCGAGGTCGAACGCGGCGAGCGTGTGGGAGACGTAGTTGACGGCGGCAAGGCGCTTGGTCTGCGGGTCGTAACCGATGCCCGTCACGCTTCCAGAGACGACGGTGGTGGGGATGGTGCGCAGGGTCTTGGCGGTGCCGACGGCGGGGTCGAGCTGGAACTGCGTGAGGGGTTGGCCCACGGCCTTGGCCCAAGCCGTGTTGCCATCGCCGAAGGCCAGGCCGAGGCCGATGCGCCCGGCATTGTCGGTGGTCAAGACCTTGGGAGTGAAAGTCTTCCCGTCCTGGGTTTGGAGCAGGAGGAGGTAACGGCCGGAGCGGGCGCTCAGGAGGACCTGGGTTTGCGCGCCGGACCCGCGCACGGCCAGGGCATCGCCGAAGCGCAGGTCGTTGCCAGTGCCTGGGAGCGCGATGCCCTCCAGGGGGTTGCCGGAATAGGCGACCTCGACGGGCGTCTCGGGCTTGTCATCGGCCCAGCGATAGATGCGGAGGGGGCTCGTCGTGACGGTCGTGGCCAGATTGGCCGCGAAGACGGCTCCGTCCGAGGCGGCCCCGACGAGGTTCAGGGTGAAGGTGCCTCCCGAGATGATGGCGTCGCCGTTGGCGTCGGTGGCGAGCAGGGTGCGCGGGGCGCCCGAGGCACCGGACCCGTCGTCGCCCGTGGCCCCGTCGAGGACGTACACCTTGGGGCCACCAGCCCGGCCCAGGAGGAGGACGCTCCCGTTAGCCGGGTTGATGGCGGCTCCGCGCTCGGTGTTACCGGTGGAGACGTAAGGGCGGTCTCCGGGAGCGATCCTCCAGACCTCGACCAGGTTGTCGGCGATCAGTGGGGCCTGGAGGAAGGACCAGGTGGCGAGGGCAAGAACCAGGGCGCGCAGGCCTTGGGGCGCGACGGGGACCGGGAAAGACGCAACGTTCATAGGCTCGTGATCAACACACTCGCGTGGAGGGTGCCGAGGGTTGGTGTTCTTGCAAGGTTGCCGGGATGCCGCGTCGGGGCGGAAGCCTCCAACGCCGCGCCACGACTACGGAGGCTCATGCTTCATGCTTGGCTGCTCCGGCTTAGGGACGTTCAAGCCGAGCCCCGTGCGCTGGAAATGCCCATGGCAAGACCCGTGGAATGCAAGGAAGCCTGCGGCACGCCACGTCCCCGCACCCGCAAGATGCGTTGCAACAACCGCGCGATGCGCCGCAACGACGGCACGATGCGCCGCAACGACCGCACGAT
>JBJSZF010000478.1:0-2049 GCA_046090125.1 Verrucomicrobiota bacterium | reverse complement strand
GGCTGGCTTCCACCTGGTGCGTCACCAGCGGCATCGGGCACGCCCGCGCCAATGCCTCGACCTGGGACGCGCGGAAATTGGACACGCCAAAGTGACGGACCTTGCCCGCGGCCAACAACGCGGCAAACGCACCCGCCACCTCGTCGGGTTCCATCAGGTAATCCGGCCGGTGCAGCATGAGCACGTCCAGGGCGTCGATGCCCATCCGGGCCAGCGAGCCCTCGACGGACCGCTGGATGTGGGCCGCCGAGAAGTCGTAGCGGCCCACGGCCCCGGCGGGGTCGCCGGCGCGGCGAATGCCGCACTTGCTGGCGACCACCACGCCGTCGCGGGAGCCCGGACGTTCCCGCAACGCCTCCCCCACGATCCGCTCGCACTCGCCTCCGCCATAAATGTCCGCGAGGTCGAGGAACGTGTAGCCGGAGTCGAGCGCGGCATGAACGGCACGACGCCCGGCCGAAGGCTCCAGGCGCAGGCCGCCCTCGCTCCCGGCCAGCCGCCAGCAACCGTAGGCCAACCGCGACACGACCGGGCCCGCCGAACCGAGCACGCGTGTCTTCACAACGGGAGATCCCGGTCCGTGATGGCGCCCTCGGACGCGGACAACACCGTGGCGGCGTACTTGGCGAGCACGCCACGCGTATAGCGGGGCTTGGGCTGCTTCCAACGCCGGAGCCGTGCGTCGAGCTCGGCGGCGGGAATCCCGAGCGTGATGGCCCGCTTCTCGGCGTCGATGACGATGGGGTCGCCATTCTTGACCACCGCCAACGGGCCGCCCACGTGCGCCTCGGGCGTCACGTGCCCGATCACGAACCCGTGCGATCCGCCGGAGAACCGCCCGTCGGTGATGAGCGCCACGTCCTTGCCCAGCCCCTTGCCCATGATGGCCGACGTGGGCGACAGCATCTCGCGCATCCCGGGGCCGCCGCGGGGCCCCTCGTAACGCACCACCACGACGTGGCCCTTGCGCACCTTGCCGCCCAGGATGCCTTGCAACGCGCTCTCCTCGTTCTCGAACACGATGGCGCGCCCCTCGAAGTGCAGGCCCTCCTTGCCCGAGATCTTCCCCACACCGCCGCCGGGGCAGAGGTTGCCGCGGAATACGACGAGGTGGCTCGTGGGCTTGATGGGGTTGCTGAACGGCCGGATGATGTCCTGGCCCTTCGGGTATTTCGGAGCCTTGCGCAGGTTCTCGCGCATGGTCTGGCCCGTCACCGTCATCACGTCCCCGTGCAGCAGGCCCTCGTCGAGCAACATCTTCATCAAGGGCACCGTGCCGCCAATCTCCACGAGGCGCGCCATGACGTACTTGCCGCTGGGCTTCAGGTCCGCCAGCACCGGCACGCGCTTGCCCACGCGCGTCCAGTCGTCGATCGACAGCTTCACGCCCGCGCAGTGCGCCATCGCGATCAGATGCATCACGGCGTTGGTCGAGCCGCCCAGGGCGACCACCAGCGTCATCGCGTTCTCAAAGGCCTCCTTCGTCAGGATGTCCCGGGGCCGGATGCCGCGCCGGATCAGCTCCAGCACGGCGCGCCCGGCCTGCTCGCAGTCCACGGTCTTGTCCTGGGACACGGCGGCCTGCGCCGACGAGTTGGGGAGGCTCAGGCCGAGGGCCTCGATGGCCGACGCCATGGTGTTGGCCGTGTACATGCCGCCGCACGAGCCCGCGCCCGGGATCGCCACCTCGGCCACGGCCTCCACGTCCGCCTCGCTGCATTGCCCGGCCGCCTGCTTGCCCACGGCCTCGAAGATGTTCACCAGGTCCACGTCCCGACCCTGGTGCTCGCCCGGCAGGATCGTGCCGCCATACACGAAGATCGAGGGCCGGTTCAGCCGGGCCATCGCCATCACGCAGCCCGGCATGTTCTTGTCGCACCCGCCAATCGCCACGAACCCATCGAACCCTTGGCAGCCCACCACCGTCTCGATGGAGTCCGCGATCACCTCGCGCGACACCAACGAATACTTCATCCCCTCGGTGCCCATCGAGATGCCGTCGGAGATCGTGATGGTGTTGAAGACCACCGCCTTGCCGCCCGCCTCGTT
>JBJSZF010000477.1:0-2871 GCA_046090125.1 Verrucomicrobiota bacterium | reverse complement strand
CCCGGTTTCCATCGTCCTTCACCTTCCTGCCCCCCTTCGCTCCGCGGTCGTTACCCGCCTCAACGCTACTATGAGGGCTCTGACTTCCTCCCGCCTCGGTCGCGCACACGGGAGGATCTCTATGCTTAACTGACGGGCTTTCCCTACCTTCTCACCCCACACACCTGAAACGTACCCCGGGACTTCGACATGCTTGCTTGTCCCTGAGGTCAGGTCCGAAGACCAGGCTTCACCACTACCACGTAGGCTCGCCACGTGTTCCGGCCGAATCGGGTTCACTCGCCTTGGAAGGCGCGTTTGGGACGGCAGGTTCGCCTCCGGCTGCTCCCCACCCCGCCTCGCGGCGACGCAGTTGCCTTCGGCTACCCGACGCCATGTCAGCGTCGTACTCGATCTTTCATCGGTTAGTCTCATCAGTATCACACACGCACGGAGCGCGCCCGTCCTCGGGCGCAGCCTCGACGCCATCCTTACGGACCTTCGTGCAGTCGTTGCGGCGCGTCGTGCACCCGCGGGAAGGCATCCGCCCCATCCCGGCCCACCTCGGCGCACGCCATGAAAGTCACGCCCGCAGACGCCCCCCGCTTCCCGCCCTCCTGTGGTTTGGCTTCAGCGGCGTCCGGGACATCCGTAGCGTCGCAACCTATGGCTATTGACGCGGAATCGCCGGATAACGCCAGCCTCAGGAAGGCCTTGGGCGAGGGTGACCCGTTGCGGATCCGCGCGCTGGTGAAGCAAGGCGCCGACCTGCACTACCGCGACGCGCATGGCTACGGTGCCTTGCTCGATGCCATTCATAGCCGCGACGTCTTCATCGACCCGCGCCTGCCCGAGTTGATCCGGCTTCTGGTCGAGCATCGCGTGGACCTCAACCAAGTCTCCAGCCACGGGGAAAGCGGCCTGAGTGTCTTGTCCCGGCTGGGGCGATTCGATGGAGTCCAGCAACTCCTGGCGGCCGGCGCGGACGAGTCGCAGCTCGGATGGACGCCCCTGATCCGGGCCGTCGCGCTGGGCACCCTGGACGACGTCCGATGCCTCCTGGACGGGGGCGCGCCGCTTGAGGAACGGGACGCGTGGTCCCGGACGGCCTGGCTCGTGGCCCTGCAATTGGGCGACCTCGCCAAGGCGTTGCTTCTGGCCGAGCGCGGGGCCGACCTGGAGGCCGTGGGCCGCTGCGGCAAGCCGCCGCTGTTCTATCCCATCGCGTGTCGTCGGATGGCGACGTTGCGGTGGTTGGTGGACCTTGGGTTCGACATCGAGCGGACGGATGACTTTGGAGGCACGGCCTTGCTGGAGGCCGCCGAGGTGGGTTGGGAGGAGGGCGTGGACGTGTTGGTGAAGGCGGGTGCCCGGCTCGAGCACGAACACCATGGCAGCACGGCGCTCGGCGTTGCACGGACGCGTGGGATCATCATCCGGTTGCTCGACGCCGGTGCGGATCCTCGCCGGCTGGGGAACGAGGGGCGCCGGATCTTGATGGGATTGCCGTCGGAGCCGGACATCCGCCCGCTGGAGGATGTGTCACAAGCCGACTTTCTCAGGGCCCGAACGCGTCGGTATGGCGTGGCGAACCCGGAGCGCATGGAGGAACCGTTCTGGGTGGCCATGATCCACTCGGGCGAGGGCGGGTTCATGGCCAACGAGCACCTCCACGGACCCTCGTCATTCGACGGGGACCCGGTGTGGTCCGCGCAGCGTTTCGGGCAATCCCTGACCGTGCTGCCCGATGGCCGGATGGTGTTGATCGGGGGCGAGCATGAGGACAGCTACGACCCGGAGTTCTGCATCTACAACGACGTCTTCGTGCGCGAGATCGACGGCTCGATCTCCCTCCTGGGCTATCCGGAGTCGGTGTTTCCCCCGACGGACTTCCACACCGCGACGCTGGTGGCCGGTGCCATCTACATCATTGGGTCGCTGGGCTACCCGGAACGGCGGGAGCACGGGCGGACGCCGGTGTATCGCCTGGAACTGGGGACGTGGCGCATCGACCGCGTCGAGCCCACCGGCCCGTGCCCGGGCTGGATTCATGGTCATCGTGCCACGCGCGTTGGGGAGCATGGCATCCTCGTGACCGGCGGGACGGTGCGGGTGCGGGAAGGCGAAGAGGAGGTCGGCAGGCCGAACGGCGAAGGCTTCGTGCTCGACGTCCAGGCACTCGCGTGGCGGCCGAAGGGTTCGTCGGGTAGTGGCGCGTGAGGTGGCCTCCGTGCGGGACGCCTGGCCGGGGTCGCGGATCGGCAGCGCGATCCTTTGCAGGACCCGCTTCACGCCGAGTCGTGCGGACATTGGCGGGCCGGAGCGCCCTTGGATGGAACGTGCGCGCATGGCGGGTCCTGGATGTCTTCGTAGGGTTCCATCGCGGTGGAGGCCACCGGGAAGCCGACGCGCGCCTCCGCCAAGAGGCGCGGGCCGGGAAACGTGCCTCGCACCCCATCCGTTGCCGTCGGGCCGTTCGGAACAAAACGAGGGGTCGGACAGCCTTTGTCCGCCAGCGGGTGCCAGGATGGTCGCATGACCATGAAGGTTGATTGGGCCACGCACGGGAACGAGGAAGTCCAGACCATCGCCACCTTTGGCGAGACGCGCGTCGTGCGGCTTCGACGCGGCATCACGGAGATCCGGGGCGGCTCCCGGCGCGAGCAGGCCGAGGCCCGCGAGTGGGCGTCGATGTTCTGCCACGAGGCCGTTCTCGAACGCCGCCGCTGGCGTTGAGGGTTCCGCACGGGCGGGGCTGGCGAGGGTGGGATTTTTCAGGTGCCGCCCGGGGCGTTCGACGGCATGGTGCCCTCATGGCCTACATCTCGATTCGTCCGCCCTGGATGTTGCCCGACCACGCGGTGACCCCGGAGCACATTCATCGTCGTCGCC
>JBJSZF010000476.1:0-5649 GCA_046090125.1 Verrucomicrobiota bacterium | reverse complement strand
GCGGGGCGCCACGAGCACGGCGTTCGCCGAATGGGCGTGGATGCGGTCGCCGAGGTCCTTGAGCGACGACTCGTTCAGGTCAACCCGATCCATGACCTCGACGTCGTCGAGGCCGCGCAGCCCCAGCAGGCGCTCCAGGCGGCCGGCGTCCTCCTTGCTCCCGACGAGGATCACGCGCCGCCGCAGGGAATCCTTCCGGCTCTTGCTACGGTTCCACGCGGCGACCAGGGACTCCTTGGCCCACATCAGGCCGGAGGCGACGGGCACGTACAGGGCGAAGATCAGCCGCGCGCCCTCGGTCTTGCGGAAGAACAGCACCAGGATGGCCGCGAGGGCGATGTAGGCCGACGTGCGAACAAGGAGCCAGAGAGAACGACGTTGGGAGCCCAGCACGCCCCGCCGGTAGAATCCCTGAAGCTCGAGCAAGGGCGGAGCCAGCGGGGCCACCACCAGCAGAAGCCAGGCGTACTCGGAGAACGGGCGGATGATGCGCTCGGGATCGAAGAACGTCAGGGACCGCAGCCAATGGGTCAGCCAAAAGGCAAAAGCGAACAAGAGCGCGTCAACGACCTTGCCCACCTTGGTGTAAACATGGCGCTTCCGCCCAAACATTTAGCCTCCTCTCAGGAACTGCTTACCTCGCGCGGCCCACCCAACACGCCGCGCAGGATTCAGGGACCGTTCCCGGCGGTCAACTGGAAGTCCGCCACCGACGCCTGGACCAGTTCGACGATGGACTGGTACGTCGCCTCCTCCTCGCCGGGGTTGCAGTCCGCAAAGTAGGCCACGTAGGCCCATCGTTGCAGCACCCGCTTGAGCAGAAGATCCCGGATGAGCCATCCCTGCCGCTCCAAGTGGCTGTTCGTCAGTTGGCCATCCGCCACGAACCAAAACACGTAGATACCCGATCGCTCCGCCACCCGCCCCTCCGCCAACCCGGTGAACCGCATGTCATAGCGCTGGACCGGCAACAGGTACGGCCGGGGCCGCTGCACCGGGATCCCCATGGCCTGCTTGCGCCGGATGTTCCAACCCTGCCCGGTCAGGCAATACTCCGGCCGATGGATGCTCGTCCGGTCCGTGCCCATCAACACCACCGACGCCTGAATCCGGGGCTTGCCCGACCGCGGCACATAGACCCTGCGGCCGTACGACGTGTCCGGCGGCAGGTAATCCAGCTCCATCCGCGGGATCGCCTCCACCGTCGTCGTGTAGCCTTCCACGCGGACCGGCAATGACACGGAGTTCGTCCGTGCCACCCGCGACTCCTCGTCGAGCACGGGCAGGTTGGACACCTTCACCCCGGGCGGACCGGTCCGGAACGACGTCCGCAAATGCTGAAGGCCCAACGCCCCGGCCCCGACCATCGCGAGCGCCGCCACGAACCATGCCTGGGAGGACGCCTTCATGGGACGGAGGTCGCCGCCGTCGTTTCCCCGCCGGGGCCATTCGTCGCACCGGGCGCGGCCTCCTCGTCCGGCTCACGCAGGAGGCGCCCCACGGCAAACACCCCGGCCAACGCCACGGCGAACGTGATGAAGCCCGCCTTCGTCTCCACCTGGCTCGCGGCGTCCTGCCCCCACACGTCCGCCACCGCGAACGTCACCACCAACCGCACCACGTTGCCCAGCAGCGCCAACGGCACCGAACACAGCACCAACGCCACCCGCCGCCGTGTCCCTCGCACGTTCAGCCACGCAAACACCACCGTCAGCAACACCACCACCGTCAGGCTCCGGATCCCCGAGCACGCGGGCGCGACGTCAAACAGGAAGCCCGCCCGGCCCGGCCCACTCCCGGGGCGCGGAGCCACCGGCGCAAACTCCACCGACGTCCCCACGCGCGTGAGCGGAATGCTCAGCAACCCCTTGCAAATCGCCGTGGACACCCACGTGGACACCAACCGCAGCCGGAACGTCAGTCCATCGAGGTACGCCGACACGGGAATCGAGAACCCCAGCAGGAAATACGGGAAGAACACCGCCTTCAGCCACCCCGGACCCCACGCCAGCCCCATGATCCCGTACACCCCCACCAGGAACGCCACAATCGAGACCCGCGTCTGCTGGACGAGGAACCCCATGGCGTGCAGGACCAAACCCAGGGCCAGCAACCACAATCCCGGCGGCCATGTCCGCTTCGCAGCCTCCAGCAACTCCCGCCGCCGCACCACCATCAACGCCACTACCAGCCACGGCACATACCGCCCAAACGCGTCGTCCGAGTCCGTCCGCTCCGCGTTCGCATGCAACGCGTCTAGCCACACGAACACCGACGGCGTGGACACGTAGCCCAGCACCGAGTTGCCCAAGAAATGGAACAAGGCCACCCAGGCAACCGTCACCGCGGCAAACCCTGCCTTGTTGGGCAGGCTTGCCCAGAGTTGTCGCAGCTCGCTCAACATCCAGAACGCCCGGGCATCCTCCGCACTCGCCCGGCCCATGTCGAGCCACGCCGCATTCCCCCATCGCACGTTACCGCGGACGCTGCGTCGTGTTCGTCCAGTTCTTGTGCCACGTCAGCGCCCACAACCGCTCGTTGCGCACCAGCTCCGCATGTCCATCCGTGAACACGAGGTTGATCGACGCCGGCAAGGGCTCCCCGGCCGGCCACGCCTTCGGCACCCCATTCAAGCCCGTCCCATGCCGCGCCAACACGATCCGCGCCATGCCCGCGTTCAACCCCGCGTCCCCCTCCCGCAGGTTCCCGGCCGGCCGGTCCCGCTCCTGCGGCCAGGCGTCCACCCACATCCCGTCGCAGAACACCGGCGTGGTCGTCGGGGCCACGATGTCCGCCTCCGCACGGAAGGCATTGGCCACCTTGGGGAACAGCCCGGACCCGTCCGGCCAGTCGCCAGCGTACATCCACCCGTTCAACGCATAGCTGCCCGTCCATCGCGGCTCCTTCGAGCCTGGCCGCGTCTCGCCGCCCCACACCCAGGACGTGTTCGCAGACCCCGAGGGCTTCTTCGCGTTGTAGGGCGCGTTGGGACAGAGCCGGACCGCATCGACGGCCGAGTACAACTGCACCAACCCGCGCATCCAAAGGTCCCCGCTCAGCGTGTACGGCAGGATCTTCCCCGTGTCGTTCACGTACATGAAGTTGGCGAGCCCCAGCTGCTTCAGGTTGCTCCCGCACTTCATCGACATCGCCTTGCTCTTCGCGCGGCCCAGGGCCGGCAACAACATCCCCGCGAGGATCGCAATGATCGCGATCACCACCAGCAACTCGATCAACGTGAAGCCTCGCCGCCTCGTCGCCGCAACATGCCGCGTTCGCCCGTTCACACCGTGGGGAATCATGCGCCCTTGCTAGGCACTCGCCCCGACTCCAACAAGGAAAATGTCCGGAACGCCCACGCGCGTCGCCCCATCCCCCGGACGCGCCGCTTGAATCCCCGCCTTCATCCTCCCCATGCTCCCACCCACGGATGAACGACGTCCTGCAACTTGATGAGCTCCTCGACTCGCGCCTCGACCAAGGCCGCCGCCCCGTCGAGCCCTGCACCGTGGTCATCTTCGGGGCCTCCGGCGACCTGACCTCCCGCAAGCTCATCCCTGCCCTCTATCACCTACGGCTCGAAGGATTGATGCCCCAGCCCTTCCGCATCATCGGGTTCGCCCGCCGTGACAAGTCCGACGACGCCTGGCGCGCCGAGCTCCACGAGGCCCTCATCCGCTTTTCCCGCACCCAGCCCGTCCGCGACGACGTGTGGGCCGACTTCGCCTCCAACATCCACTACTGCCAGGCGGACATCGCCGACCCGGCGGGCTACCAACGGCTCAAGGCCATGCTGGAAGGCTTCCCCGACGAACGGCTCCGCACGAACCTCCTCTTCTACCTCGCCACCAGCCCCAGCCAGTTCTCGGAAATCACCGCCCACCTCGGCCAGGCCGGCCTGCTCCACAAGAAGGAAACCGGCATCACCCCCGAGCGCATCGTCGTCGAAAAGCCCTTCGGCCACGACCTCGCCAGCGCCCATCAGCTCAACTCCGACCTCACCCGCTACGCCCACGAGAAGCAGATCTTCCGCATCGACCACTACCTCGGGAAGGAAACCGTCCAGAACATCCTCACCTTCCGATTCAGCAACGGCATCTTCGAGCGCCTCTGGAACCGCGAGGCCATCGACCACGTCCAGATCACCGTCGCCGAGAAGCTCGGCGTCGGCGCACGCGGCGGCTACTACGAGGAGGCCGGAGCCCTCCGAGACATGGTCCAAAACCACGTCCTCCAGGTCCTCGCCCTCGTCGGCATGGAACCCCCCGTATCCCTCGAGGCCGAGTCCGTCCGCGACGAGAAGGTCAAGCTCCTCCGATCCATCCGCCCCATGTCCCGCGAGGCCGTCGCCCAGGACGTCGTCCGCGGCCAGTACTTCGCCGGCGAGGTCGATGGCGAGGCCCGTCCCGCCTACCGATCCGAGCCCAAGGTCAGGGCCAACTCCAACGTCGAAACCTTCGTTGCCCTCCGCCTCTTCATCGACAACTGGCGCTGGTCCGGCGTCCCCTTCTACCTCCGAACCGGCAAGAACCTCCCCCTCTCCGCCTCCGAGGTCCGCGTCCAGTTCCGCCCCGCTCCCAACGTCCTCTTCAACGCCCACCGCGACGTTCGCCTCGACGCCAACTCCCTCACCCTGCGCCTCCAGCCCAACGAGGGCATGACCCTTCGCTTCAATGGCAAGGTCCCCGGCGGCGGCACCTCCCTCAGGCCCGTCCGCATGCACTTCTCCTACGACTCGGAGTTCGGAGCCTACACCCCCGAGGCCTACGAGCGCCTCCTCCTCGAGGCCATGGCCGGCGACGCCACCCTCTTCATCCGCCGCGACGAGGTGGAGACCGCATGGAGCATCGTGGACTCCATCCGCACGGCCTGGGTCAGCAAGCCCCTCACCAATCGCGAGTTCTACGGCGCCGGCACCTGGGGCCCCTTCGCCGCCGACGACCTCCTCGCCCACGACGGCCGCGAATGGCGCAACCCCCAGCGCACCAAGTAACCCCCTCCTCACGCCGGCCCGGCCCGGGCACCGTCGCCGGCCCCGCCTCCCACACCCCATCCCCGTATCCCATGCGCCCCTCCCCGCTGGCCGGCCTCACCGTCCTCGTCGTCGATGACGAACCCCTCCTTCGCCGCCACATCGTCGCCTCGCTCGAACGCCTCGGAGCCGACGTCTCCGCCGCCGATTCCGTCGCCGCCGCCCGTCGCCATGCCGCCCAGTCCGGATTCGACTTCGTCCTCCTCGACGTCCACCTCCCCGACGGCCTGGGCACGGATCTCCTCAAGGAAAAGGCCTTCGGTAACCATGCCGGCGTCGTCGTCATGACCGCCGAGGGCGGCATCCAGGGAGCCGTCGAGGCCATGAAGCTCGGCGCCATCGACTACCTCCCCAAACCCTTCGAGCCCGAGGCCCTCGCCCTCGCCCTGGCACGCGGCCGCCGCTCGCGCCAGTCCGCCCGCGCCGAGGAACACCGGAACGCCGCCCTCGCCCCGGACCTCAACTTCTTCTTCGGCGACACCCTCAAGCCCCTCCAGGCCCAGCTCGACCGCATCCTCCTCGCCGACCGCCGGCTCGAGACCGGGCTCCCCCCCGTCCTCCTCCTCGGCGAAACCGGCACCGGCAAGACCACCCTCGCCCGCTGGCTCCACCTCAAG
>JBJSZF010000475.1:0-6623 GCA_046090125.1 Verrucomicrobiota bacterium | reverse complement strand
GCAGTGGCATGGGCGTGGGCCATGGAGACGGGGCATCGGACGAGATGATGAGAGGGTGCTTCGGCCATGGCAGGGGGCGTTTGCGAGCACGCGGGGAGGGCGATCGGGCAGCGCGGTGCGAAGCGGCATCCGACGGGCCATCGGCCGGGTGCCGGGACATGGCCCGGGAGGGCGACCAGGCGGTCCAAGCCGGCTCCGATCTCTGGGACGGAGCGGATCAGCGCTTGGGTGTAGGGGTGCATGGGCTGGGAGAGGAGGCGGTGCGCCGGGGCTTCCTCGACAACCTGACCGGCATACATGACGCCGACGCGGTGGGCGATGTCGCCGACGATGCCGAGGTTGTGGGTGATGAGGAGGATGGCCATGCCCGTTTGCAGTTGGATGTCGCGCAGGAGTTCGATGATCTGGGCTTGGACGGTGACATCGAGGGCGGTGGTGGGTTCGTCGGCGACGAGGAGCGTGGGTTCCGGGGCCAGGGCCATGGCGATCATGACGCGCTGCTGCATGCCGCCGCTGAGTTGGTGGGGGTAGTCGCGGGCGCGGCGTTCCGGCGCGGGGATGCCCACGCGCCGGAGGAGGCGGACGACCTCTGCCTCGGTGGCGCGGGCGGGGACGTGGCGGCGAAGCGACTCCAGAACCTGGTCGCCGATGCGCATCACGGGGTTCAGCGAGGCGCCCGGTTCCTGGAAGATGTAGCTCACGACGCGTCCCCGGATGGAACGGAGTTCGGAGGACGACAGGGCGAGCACGTCGCGGCCTTGCAGCAGGACCCGGCCGCCGTCGATCCGTGCGGGAGGCGTGGCCAGCAGGCGGGCGATGCTGAGCGCGGTGACGCTCTTGCCACAGCCGCTCTCGCCCACGAGGCACAGCGTCTGGCCTGGCTCGAGCGACAGGGAGACGCCGTCCACCACGCGACGGGATCCGAAGCTGACCTGGAGGTCCTGGATTTCGAGGAGGGGCATGGAAGGGGTCTCAATGCGAGGGCTTCACGCGGGGATCAATCCATTGGTAGAGCAGGTCCACCAGCAGGTTGGTGCCGACGACGCAGGATCCGCTGAACAGCACGACGCCGAGGATCATCGCGACATCGAGGTTGAACACGCTCTGGACGGCGAGCGTGCCGATGCCGGGCAGTGCGAACACGTTCTCGACGAAGACCACCCCGCCGAGGAGGTAGGCGATGTCCATGCCCAGGACCGTGACCACCGGGATCATGGCGTTGCGGAGCCCGTGGCGAATGAGGACCTCGGGCTCGGACAGACCCTTGGCACGTGCGGCACGGATGTACGGTTGGTCCAGCACGTCGATCATGCTGGCGTGGATGAGGCGTGAATAGTAGCCCGCCGCGAGGAGGGCGAGGGTGAGCGCGGGCAGCACGAGGTGGGCGATGCCCCGGAAGCCCGCCACGGGGAACACGCCCCAACGATACGAGAGCCAGTACTGCGCCATCCGTGCGAGCCAAAACGCGGGCAACGACAGGGTGAGCGTGGCCCCGACGAGCACGGCCCTGTCCGGCCACTTGCCCCGTCGCGTGGCGGTGAACACCCCGATGGGGATCGCGAGGCCCATCCACAGCACGACGGCCATCAACCCGACCATCGCGGTCACCGGCACCCGCTTGGCGATGGCCTCTGAGACGGGCTGCTCGGTGACGTAGGAATAGCCCAGGTCCCCGCGCGCCAACTGCCCAAGGTAGATCCCCAGGCGCCAGGGCAAGGGTTCGTCCAAGTGCAGCTTGCGATGGATTTCCTGGAGCACCTCCGGAGATGCCTTGGCCCCTGCAATGACCCGGGCCACGTCCCCCGGGACCAGGTTCATCAGGAGGAAGGTGATGACGGCCGTGCCGAGAAGGGTGATGAGGGACGCGGACAACCGGGTGAGGATTCGCAAGGTCATGGAAGGGTTCATCGGGCAATGGAAAGGCGATCGAACCGCAAGGGGACCAGGGTCTCCAGCAGCCGTCCCCGGATCCAGGGTTGGCGGAGGCCATACTGGTTGTAGTGGCCCAGAAACACCCATGGGGCGTCGGCCACGATCAAGCGTTCGGCCTCGCGATACAGTTGGTGCCGCCGCGGCATCGACACCTCCGCCGCCGCCTCATGCAGGAGGTGGTTGACGCGCGGGTTGTTGTAGAACGCCTGGTTGTTGTGTGGCGGATGGTCGATGGACGTTCCGTCGAGCGTCATCCCGAGGATGTCCACCGGGTCGGGAATCCCCGCCGTCCAGCCGGTGAAGGTGATCGGCACTTGGCCGCGGGTGGTTGAAGCGGACCAGAGCTGCGCCGAGGTCACCTCCCGCAACTCGGCCTCGATCCCCACTTGTTTCAGGTCCCATTGGAACCCCTCGGCTGCGACCTTCATCTCCTCTCCCGTCTGGTACCACAGGGCCGTGCGCAGCGGCAGCGGCAAGCCCGACTCGCGCAGCAGCTCCCGGGCGCGTGACGGGTCATAGGCATATCCCCTGAGCCCGGGATCGGCCGCCGGCATCCCGGAGGGGATGGGCCCCTCGGCATGACGGGTGTAGCCGAGGTCGATCCGCATCCGGCGCCGGCGGTCGATGGCGTGGTTGATGGCACGCCGCACCAGCACGTTGTCGAGCGGCGGCATCTCGGTGTTTAGGGAGAGGAAACCCGTGCCCAGGAGCGGGCGGGACTCGATCCATCCCTTCCACCTCGGGTCGGCCGAGATCCTGCGGAAGCTCGGTATCGGGATGCCCACGACCATGATGTTGGCGATGTCGAGCTCGCCCCGCTCGAACATCATGAGGTGCAGGGCATCATCGCCGCCGATCATCAAGTCCACCCCATCCAGCAGGCGCGGGGTGGGCCCTTGGTAATAGGGGTTGGGCTCCAGCCTGAGTTGCACGCCCCGCCTCCAGCGCTGGATGCGGTACGGGCCGTTGCCAACCGGCTTGTTCCCAAAGGCCACCCCCGCCCGCTCGACTTCCTCCCGTGGGACCGGGGCCGCCAAGGGCATCGCCACCCGGTAGCCGAACATCGGGTCTCCGGCATCCAGCTCCAGGACCAGCTCCAGGGGCCCCTTGGCCGTGATGCCGGCCACGTGGCTGGTGCGTCCCTGCATGAACGCGCCCGCCCCCTTCAACCCATGCAGGACATTCCCCAGCGGGGCCGCCGTCGCCGGGGAAAGGACCCGTTCCAAGGAATAGGCGTAGTCGGCCGCAGTCACGGGACGCCCGTTGGAGAAGGTGACGCCGGGACGCAGGCGGAAGGCATGGACTCGATGGTCCGCCGACGACGTCCACGACGCGGCGCCGCAGGGAACCAGTTGCAGGCCGTTGGTCACGTCCAGCAGGGGCAAGTGGAGAAGCGAACTCAGCATCATGTCCTCCGACATCACCATCTTCGCGGGGTCCAAGGCCCCGGGGTCGGTCGAACGTGCGATGCGAAGGATGCCCCTTGCGGCGGCCGCGCCATGAGTGGGGGTGGGGCTGGGGTTGTTGCCATGGAGGTACCCCCCCGCTGCCAGGAGGACGCCCGCCCAGGCGATGAATGGAATCCGCGACCCGCGCCGCCGCGTGCCTGGGTGGTTCGAGTTGCGCTCAACCTCGCCCCCGCCTGCCCCTCGGATGTCTTGCCGGCCTTTCATCGTGCCTTTCGAACCCGGTCGAGCCGGTAGTACCACGCCGCTTCCAGGAGCGGCCCCCGAATCCATGGCTGGCGGAGGCTGAGGAAGTTTGCATGCCCCAGGAAGACCCAAGGTGCGTCCTCCACAACCAGTCCCTCCGCCTCGCGGTAGCGGCGGCGGCTGGCCTCCGGCTCGACCTCCGCCGAGGCCAAGTCGATCAACCGGTCCACCCGTGGGTTGGCATAGAAGGCGTGGTTGAAGGTGGGTTCCTGGGCGAGCGCCCGGCTGTGAAGGAGGTAGTTGAACAGTTCCCATGGATCCGGCGCGCCAACGCCCCAGGCACGCAGGGCCATGGGCACCTTGCCGCGGGTCCCCGCCGCCTGGCTGAGCTGGGCGGCGGCCACCTCCTTCAGCTCGACCTCGATCCCCACCTGATGCAGGTCCCATTGGAAGCCCTGCGCGCGGATCCGGTCCTGCTCGGTCGAGTCATGCCACAACTGCGTGCGCACCGGCACCCGGACGCCGCTTCGGGCAAGCAGCCGGCGGGCCTCCGCAGGGTCGTAGGCGTAGCCCCGCAATGCGGGGTCGTGCCCCGGCATGGAGCTGGGAACGACGCCCTCCGCATGGGACTCGTAGCCTTGGGCGACCTGCATTCGGCGATCCCGGTCGATGGCGTGGTTGACGGCGCGCCGCACCAGCACGTTGTCGAAGGGTGGGATCCCGACGTTCATCGCGATGTACTCGGTGGACAGCCCTGGCTGGACCTCGATGAGGTCCTTCCATCGCGGGTCGCTGGCGACACGCCGGTAGCTCGGAAAGGGCAGCGCCTGGCTCAGGACGTTGGCGATGTCGAGTTCGCCACGCTCGAACATCATCAGGTGGGTGGTGCTGTCGCTGCCGATCAAGATGTCCACGCCATCCAGCAGGGCCGGGTCCGGCCCCCGGTATTCGGGGCGACGCTCCAGCCGAAGGCGCACGCCGCGCTCCCAGCGGGCAACACGGTAGGGCCCTGCCCCCACCGGATGGAGTCCAAAGCCCTTCGGGTCGCGCTCCACCACCTCGCGCGGCAGGGGATACGCGAGCTGCGCAAGCTGGTAGCCGAACATCGGGTCGCCTTGGTCCAACTCGATGACCACCACGTCCGGCGCGGGTGCTTGCAGGCCGGCCACATGGGCCGCCTTCCCCTCGATGAATGCCTTGGAGCCCTTGATACCCATCAACGCGCCTTGGAAGAAGGTGGCGGTTGCAGGCGCCAGGATCCTCTCGAGCGCAAAGACGTAGTCCGCCGCCACCACGGGCCTCCCGTGCGAGAAGGCCATCCCCCCTCGCAGCCGGAAGGTGAAGCGCCTTTGGTCCGGCGACACCGTCCACGACTCCGCGCCCCTGGGCTCCAACCGCGTGGTCTGGTGAATGTCCAGGAGCGTCAGGTGCAGCAACGGTTGGGTCAGAAACTCCCACACCGTCGTGCTCTTGTGGGGGTCCAGGGTGATCGGATCCGTGGCAAAAGCGACCCGAAGGATGCCGCCACGCCCGTCCTCGGAGCCGCCGGCGAGGCACGCTGGCAGCAGCAGCACCCATCCAAGCCGCACCCCCAACCAACGAGCACGACGCCTCGGCCCGGCAGGGCCGACGGATCCCGGGGCATGACGTCTCGGCGTGCTCATCCTCAACCTCGGTTCAGGCCGTCGCCGCAGCGCGGTTCGGCATCGGGTCTGGCCTGATGGATCCTCGAGGCCCCACACAGCTTGCACCGTCCCGGCTCATGCATCGCGACGGGAAGCGAGGGCCTCCTGCAGCCCTTGGCCAAGAAGGTTGAAGGCCAGCACGGTCCAGGTGATCGCAAGGCCCGGCACGACGACGATGTGGGGCGAGGAAACGAAGTAGGGTTGCCCGTCGCTGATCATGGAGCCCCATGTTGGGGTGGGCGGTGGCACGCCAATGCCGAGGTAGCCGAGGCCCGCCTCCAGGAGGATCATGTTCCCGGTGCTCATGACGGCCAGCACGATGATGGTCGGCAAGAGGTTGGGCAGGATGTGGCGGAAAACCAGTCGAGCATCCGTTGCGCCCAACGCACGGGACGCCGCGACGAACTCTCGCTCCTTCAACTGGAGCACTTGCGCCCTCACCACGCGAACCATCCCCGGCCAGCAGACAAGGCCGATGATCAGGAACAAGCTGAGCGGCCCGCGTTGCATCCGGAAGTCCAGCAAGGGCCAGTCCAAGGCCGCCGGATGCAGGCGGACAACCCGCCCGTCCAGCAGGCCCGCGAAAGCCACCGCCAACAGGATGGCCGGGATGGTCAGGTTGACCTCCGTCAATCGCATCAACGTGGCGTCCAGTCGGCCCCCGTGGAATCCCGCCAGAAGTCCAACCAAGGTTCCGATGCACGTGGCCGTGACCATGGCACCGAACGCTATCGGCAGAGAAATCCTCGTCCCGTGGATGACCCGAGCCAGCACGTCCCGCCCGAGATTGTCGGTCCCGAGTCGGAAAAATCCGCCCGGGCCCAACGGCATGCCATCGCCATCGAGCCCGTGCGGGTGCTGCTGTGCGGGAGTTGGGAGCGCACCGGCACGGGTCAGCAGTGGTGCGGCCAAGGCGGCAAGCACCAACGACAGAATCATCGCAGCCCCCGCCACGATCAGGCGGTGTGCTCGAAAGACGGCGATGCTGCTTCGCCACGTCGATGTCAGCATGGGCACGGAGGCGCTCATGGAATCCGGGATGCCGGTTGAACGTCTGTTCAAATGCAGGAGGAACCCTCGAAGTATCCCCGTGTGATGGCCCATTGCACGCCTTGTTTTCCACCCATGACGCGGCGCGATATCTCAGCCAATGGCCGTTTATAGCGGCCATCAACCCCGGATGGGGTTGTAGCACGAGGGATGGGTGTCACGCGGAGCCACGGAGACGCGGAGGAGACGGGGGTGCCTCCGATTGCATCCCGGAGGGATGGCAGCGTGTAGCCGGTGGTTGAGCGAAGCGACACCACCGGAACCGGGATCCACCCCATGAGTCCATCGACCCCGGATGGGGTCG
>JBJSZF010000474.1:0-5638 GCA_046090125.1 Verrucomicrobiota bacterium | reverse complement strand
ACTACAAGAAGGCCAACGAGGAATTCAAGAAGGTGCTCGACAGCATCAACGACCCGTCGGTCTCCAACGACGAAAAGGACAAGCGCAAGCAGGATGCCGAGAAGCGCCGCGTGGACATCGCGGGCATCGAGCAGAACATCCGCACGTTCGACGAGAACTCCCGGAAGTCGATCCTCGACCAGCAGAAGCGCATGCGCGACTCCGTGCTCCGGGACATCCGGGGCGTCGTCGAGGAAAAGGCCAAGTCCGGCGGCTACCAGACCGTCCTCGACACGGCCGCGCTCTCGCTGAACCAGACCCCGGTGGTGGTGTACACCAGCCTCGTGGGCTCCGGCGACGACCTCTCCGACACCGTCCTGAAGGCGCTCAATGCGAACGCCCCGGCCGACAACGGCAAGAAGGACGAGGAGAAGAAGCCCGCCAGCCCATAGTTCCCGCTCCCGTTCCATCCCGGCATCGCCTGCGCCATGGCGCGGGCGTGCCGCCATCCTTTTCTGTCCGGGCGCGGTCATGCCGCGCCCGGTGTGTTTTCAAGGACATGACCGCCGCCGTCATTGTGGCCGCCGGCCGAGGCACCCGCATGGGTCCCGGCATGGACAAGCTCTTCATCGACGTCCTCGGACGCCCCGTCGTTGCCCACGCCTGGGCGCGCATGGACGCCGCGCCGGACATTGATTCCGTCGTCCTTGTCGTGCGTTCAGGGATGGAGGGCGAATTTGGGCGGCTCGCGTCCGAGCACGTGCGGCCCTCCAAGCCCTGGCTTCTTGCAGCCGGCGGCGCCGAGCGACAGGACTCGGTCTGGAATGGTCTCATGGCGGTCCCGTCGGGGGTGGAATGGGTGGCCATCCAGGACGGTGCACGCCCCTGCACGCACCCGCAGGTTGTTGCGGATGCGTTGGCGGCGGCCCGTGCGACCGGCGCGGCCGTGGCGGCGTGTCGCGTGACGGACACGATCAAGGAATCCGATGGCGCGGGCCTTGTGGCCCGTCACCTGGACCGGGCCCGTCTCTGGGCCGTGCAAACTCCCCAGTGTTTCCGAGTTGAGGTCATCCGACGCGCCCTCGCGGAGGTGCGGCGACGGGGCTTGTCCGTGACGGATGACACGGCCGCGTGCGAGGTCATCGGGCAGGAGGTGGCGCTGGTCGAGGACCGATGGCCGAATCCGAAGGTGACGGTGCCCACGGACGTTCCCTTCGTGGAGTTGATGCTGGGGCGGTTGGGTGCGGCTGGGGGCGCGGTGCTCAGTTCCGTTGGAGAAAGGCCTTGAGCGCGCCGATGGCCCGGCCTGACCCTTTCCCCTCATGCACGTGCTGCTGGCAGCCAGCGAGCTGCATCCGTACTCGAAGACGGGGGGGTTGGCCGACGCCGTGGGGTCGTTGGGCCGCGCCCTCGCGCGCGCGGGCGTGCGGGTGACGGTGGTGACGCCCCTGTATCGAGGGCTAGCGGAGCGGGTCGGGCCGGGCGTGGGTTCGCCGTGGCGGTTCGACATTGGGATCGGCAAGGAACTCGTGCCTGGGGAGTTCGTGCGCGTGACCGAGCCCTCCGGGATGGAGGTGTGGTTCGTTCGCAACGACGCGTACTTTGACCGGCCCGGGCTCTACAACGAGGGGCAGAACGACTATGCGGACAATGCCGCCCGGTTCCTGTTCCTGACGCGCGCGGCGCTCCTGGCGGCCCGTCATGCGGGGGTTCCCGTGGACGTGGTGCACGCCCATGACTGGCAGGTGGGGCTGCTGCCTTTGATGGTGCACCACGCGCGCATCACGGGGGCGTGGCCCCGCGCGCCACGCACGTTGTTCACCATCCACAACTTGGCGTACCAAGGCGGGTTTGCCGCGGATGCATGGACCCTGACGGGGCTTCCCTGGAGCTGGTTTCATCTCGAAAGCGCGGCGCATGGTGGCGGCGTCAACTTCCTCAAGGCGGGCCTTTCCCTCGCGGACGCGCTGAGCACGGTGAGCCCCCGCTATGCACGGGAAATCTGCACGCCGGAGTTTGGCTGCGGCCTCGACGGCGTGCTGCGCCGCCGCGAGCACGACCTGTGCGGCATCCTGAATGGCGTGGACTACGAGGAGTGGAACACGACGCGGAACCCGGCGCTGCCCGATGCCTATGACGCCGATGACCTTTCCGGGAAGGCGATGTGCAAGGCGGCCCTTCAACGGGAGATGGGGCTGGCGGTGGACCCGGGCATGCCCCTGTTCGGCAACATCAGCCGCCTGACGGACCAGAAGGGGTGCGACCTGCTGGCCGCCGCGTTGGAGAGGTTGCTGCCCCGGGAAGAATTCCAGTTCGTCCTTCTGGGCAGCGGCGACCCCACTCTCGAAGCCGCGTTCCGCTCCATGGCCGCGCGCTTCCCGGGCCGCGTCGCCGCCCGCATTGGGTTCAACCCGGCGCTGGCCCATCGCATCGAGGCCGCGAGCGACTTCTACGTCATGCCGTCGCGCTTCGAGCCGTGCGGGCTCAACCAGTTGTATTCGCTTCGTTACGGCGCGATCCCGGTGGTGCGTGCGACGGGTGGGTTGGCAGACTCGGTGGTGGACGCGCGCGACGACGCGGCGGCCGCCACGGGGATCCACTTCCACGAGGCGAGTGCCGCTGCTTTGGAATGGGCGATGCGCAAGGCGCTGGCGTTGCATGCCATCCCGCAGGCCGTGGCGCACTACCGCTCCAACGGCATGCACCGGGACTTCTCCTGGGAAACCCAGGCGCGCGAGTACGTGCGTCTCTACGGCGAGATCCTTCACGGCCCATGAACGACTCCTTGGTGGTCAACGAGGTGTACCTGAGCCTGCAGGGCGAGAGCACCTTCGCGGGGTTGCCCTGCATCTTCGTCCGGTTGACCGCCTGCAACCTGCGGTGCTCGTACTGCGACACCGCCTACGCCTTCACTGAGGGCCGCCGCAGGGCTGTCGCCGACGTTCACGCGGAGGTCCGCCGCCTCGCGGCGGGGATAGACGCGGGCGGCACGGCGCGGGTCGTGGCCATGCCCGGTGCGGACGGCGCGCACCGGTTGCCCTTGGTCGAGTTCACCGGCGGCGAACCCCTGCTCCAACCACGCGCTGTGGCCCTCATGGCCACCCTGTGCGACGACGGCTTCACCGTGCTCGTCGAGACGTCGGGAGCCCATGACATCGGCACGCTCGACCCGCGCGTGCGGCGCATCATGGACCTGAAATGCCCGTCGTCGGGCGAGGACGGACGCAATCGCTGGGCGAACGTCCCGCTCCTGCGGGCGACGGACGAGGTGAAGTTCGTGGTGGGAACGTGGGAGGACTACGCGTGGATGAAGACGGTGCTGGAACGCGAGGCGTTGGCGACGCGCTGCCCGGTCTTGGTTTCGTGGGTGGCCCCCCTGACGGATGTGCAAAGGGACCCGTCGCTCAAGCCGGTGCCGGCCGGGCAACGGGCCTTGTCGAGGCGGGAGCTGGCCGACCAGATCATCGCCGATGGCCTGCTGGTGCGGTTCCAATTGCAGATGCACAAGTTCGTGTGGCCGGTGGACGCGAGGGGCGTGTGATGCACGGGGCCTTGTCACGCGAGACGCTGGAGCGCATCCGGCGGTTTGAGTCGCCCAACGTCACGCACCTGGACGAGCGGGAGGCCTGGCCCGTCGTGTGGGAACGGGCGCGCGGTTGCGACGTGTGGGACGTGGAGGGGCGTCGCTTCCTCGACCTGACGGCGGCGTTCGGGGTGGCGGCGGCGGGCCATGCCAACCTGCGGGTGGTGGCCGCCGGGCGTCGCCAGATGGGGCGCCTCCTGCACGGGATGGGCGACGTCCACCCTCATGCAGCAAAGGGGTTGCTCGTCGAAATGCTGAGCGCCCGGACGTTTGGCCGATGGAAGCCGGGGCTCGAAGGACGATCAATCCTAGCGTGCACGGGGTCGGACGCCGTGGAGGCGGCGTTGAAGACGGCCATGCTGGCGACGGGGCGCCGGGGCGTGGTGGCCTTCGAGGGTGCCTATCATGGGACGGGCTACGGGGCCTTGAACGCCACCCATCGCGAGCATTTCCGGCGGCGGTTCGAGGCGCAGTTGGGCGGGTTCGTGGGATTTGTCGAGGGCGGGCGGATGGACGCGTTGGATCCCGTGGCGTTGCCGGGCCTGCTCGATGCCGTTGAGCGGCGCGTGGGCGCGGCGGGGGCGGTGTTGGTGGAGCCGGCACAGGCGCGCGGCGGCATCCGGATCCCGCGCCCGGGCTTCCTGAAGGCCCTGAGGGCATGGTGCGACCGACGCGGTGCCTTGCTGGTGTTGGACGAGATCTACGCGGGGTTTGGGAGGACGGGCCGTTGGTTTGCGTGCGAGGCCGAGGGGGTCGTGCCGGACTTGGTTTGCGTGGGCAAGGCGTTGAGCGGGGGCTTCCCGATTGCGGCGTGCGTGGGACGTGCCGACGTGATGGAGGCGGCGTGGCCCAGGTCGGAGGGCGAGGCGATTCACACGAGCACGTTTCTCGGACATCCGGTGGGGTGCGCGATGGCGTTGGCGCAGGCGAGGGAGATCGAGGAACGAGGCTTGGTCGAGCGCGCGGCGGCGGAGGGCGCGTGGCTTCGCGGCCGCTTGGAGGACTTGGCTGGGGTGCATGGCTCGCATGAGTGGCGGGCGCTGGGCGTGGGGTTGATGGCCGGGATCGAGGTTCGGACGCTCGAGGGGGCCCCGGCCGGAGGCGTGGTGGTGCGCGCGATGCAACGGTTGGCGCAGGAGGGCATCCTTGTGCTGCCGGAGGGTGCTGATGGCGAAGTGCTCAGCCTCACGCCGCCACTGACGATCCCGCGTGCGCGCCTCGCCCGGGCTTTGGAACGGATTCGCACGGCCTTGGAGGAGGCGGGCTCATGACGTTGTCGGAGATGCGCCGGATCCTGGACGGACGCGGGTGGCAACTGACGCGAAGCCTTGGGCAAAACTTCCTGCATGATGCCAACCAGGTGCGGCGGATCGTGGCGGCGGCGGGGCTGGCTCCGGGCGACCGGGTGCTGGAAATTGGGCCGGGCCTCGGGCCGTTGACGGAGGGCGTGTTGGAGGCGTCGGGACGGGTTCTGGCCGTCGAGAAGGACGCGCGAATGGTGGAGGCATTGCGGGAGCGCCTGGCGGGTGATCTCGCCGAGGGCCGCTTGGAGGTGGTGCACGCCGACGCGCTGGCGTGGTTGCGTGCGGGCTCGTGGCAGGGCGACGGATGGAAGGTCGCCTCCAACCTGCCCTACTCCGTGGGTTCGCCCATCTTGGTTGAGCTGGCGCTGGCCCCGCGCGGGCCGAGCCGGATGGTGGTGACACTGCAGGAGGAGGTCATCGACCGCCTCGCCGCGCGCGCCGGCACGGAGGACTACGGCGTGCTGACGTTGCTCGTGGGACTGCGCTTTCGCGTCCAGGACGTCTTCCGCATCCCCCGCGACTGCTTCTTCCCGGCGCCCGACGTCGAGTCCGCATGCGCGGTGCTGGTCCGACGTGATGACACAGGATTGGAGGAAGGGGCCGTGGACGCCTACGTACGGTTGGTGAAGGCGGGTTTTGGCCAGCGGCGCAAGATGCTGGCGAAGCTGGCCGGCGCGGTCTGGGGACGCGGCCCGGTGGAGGAGGCGATGCGTGCGGCGGGCGTGGGCGTGAACGACCGCGCGGAGGTGGTCACCCGAGAGCAATTCGTGAC
>JBJSZF010000473.1:0-1314 GCA_046090125.1 Verrucomicrobiota bacterium | reverse complement strand
CTCATACTTATACTTATACTTACACTTACACTTATCCCGAAGTTCTCCGCCACCCTCTGCGCCAATGCTTCACGGGGCATGCCCAACGCCGTCGCCAGGCCTGTGGTGATCGACCCCACGTTCGCGGGATGGTTCAAGCCGTCGGCCAGCCGATGCGGCCGATGGTCGTCCGGCGGCACCTGGTCCGGCGCGTCGCTCTCCACCAGCAAGCGGTCCGGCGGAATCACCCGGAACACGTCCCGTTGCGCCCGCTTCCGCTCGTGCAGGAAATAGCCGGGAAACCCGAAGTAGGCGCCCATCCGAACGAACGCCGGGACCATCTCCGCCGGGCCGCCGTAGCTGTGCAGCAGGAAGCCCCGCCGGGGCAGCGGCCCCTCCATCAACACCGACAACATCCGTCCCCAGGCCCGCAGGCAATGCAGGCTCAAGGGCCGGTCGAGCTCCGCCGCCCACCTCAGGTGGACCCGCAACACCGCCACCTGTCGTTCCACCCCGGCCGGCGCAACGTCCCCGCGCCCGGGAATGCCCCGAAGCCTTTCCCGCGAACCGGGCTCCAGGATCCACGCGTCCAGCCCGCACTCGCCCACGCCGGAGTCCGGCCACGACCGCAGCCGCATCCCCAGCCGCTCCTCCCATCCGTCCCGTTGCTCGTGCAACCACCACGGATGCCAACCGAAGCTCGGCAACACCCGCCCCGGATAGGCCCCCGCCAGGTCCGCCACGTCGTCCCAGTCCGACTCGCACGCGCCATTGACGACCATCCGTTCCACCCCTGCGGCCGCGCACGCTTCGAGGATTTCCCTTCGCCAGGGCCGCAGCCGCTCGTCTTGCAGGTGATTGTGGGCGTCGATGAAGCGCACCGGGGCACCCTGCCCCCCGGTTTCCCGACATGGCAACGCCCCACGCGCGCGGCCCCAGTCGCCCGGCGGGACACCGCAGGAAGACCTGCCCCTCGGGGTCGCTCCTTGCCCATTCTTCCGCGCACGGGGGGTTTCCCTTGCTTGTCACGGACGACATGGGCCCGCGCGACGCACGGCAAAAAGGTGCCCAGCAAACGCTCTCGCGCCGGGGCTCACGCTGTGGTTGCGTGGCGGGCGTGACGAGCACGGAGCCGTTGGTGGCGTTCATTCGGGAGCTGGCGGAGGCCAGCGCACGCGAAATCCTTCCCTACTTTGGGCGCAAGGAAATGGGGCTGGAGCTGAAGTCGGACGACACACCGGTGACCGTCGCCGACCGCGAGGCGGAGCGGGTGATGCGCCGGATGATCGAGGCCCGGTTTCCAACGCATGGGATCGTGGGCGAGGAGTTCGGGAC
>JBJSZF010000472.1:0-9158 GCA_046090125.1 Verrucomicrobiota bacterium | reverse complement strand
GCGGCAACGGCCGCGTCCTTGGCTCCCGGTGGAATGACGAAGCCCGTGTCGTAGGCGGCGCCTGTCTTGAGCTCCTTCGCGGGGGGCGAGGACGCGAGGTACAACCCGATTTGCGTCTCGTCCGTCTGGGCCGTGGCCACGGGCGTGTAGTGCATCTGGAAGATGATGAAGCTCCCCGCCTTCAGCAGCTTGCCCGTGCCCTCCGGATACATCGATTGGTCCATGCCCGGCACGTAGCCCGCGAAGAATCCGCCCAGGCCACCCTGCACCTGCAACAGGTCCGCGAACGACGTCGCGGTGAACACGAGCGCGTGATGCACCACCGCGCGGTTGCCCGGCTTCACCACTGCCGCCTTCAACCAGACGTTCGTGGTGAACGGGCTGGCCACCCACGTGTACTTGTACGGAACCTCCGCCTGCGAGGCCTTCGCCGGGATGCTTTGCCGCGGGATGGTCAGGACGCGGTCCGGCTTGCCCAACGGCCAGTCCACCACGGGAGCCGGGGCCTTCATCGCGAGGGGATCCGAGCCCGTTCCCTTGGGCGCGCCCGCATCCAGCCATGCCACGAGCCGCGCCACCTCGGCCGGCTCCAGCGAGAAGTCGTTGGCGAACGTCCCCTTCGGCGCGTCCGCATGCCACGGCGGCATCAACCCTTCCAGCAGGTTGGCCTTCATCGACGCCAGCCTCGACTCCAGCACGGAGTGGTTCGTCATCGCGAACGAGCCAATGTCACCCGGCCGATGACAGTTGACGCAGGAACGCTGGAGCAGCGGAGCCACCCACGTCTCGTAGTCCGGCACCTTCATGCCAGCCAACGCCAGCTCGCGACCCGCGACGCGCGTCTGGGGAAACCGCACGGGCTTGCCCGCCAGGTACGCGTCGAGGGCGTCCCCGAGAAACTCCTGCTTCAACGCCGCGCCGTTCACCTCCACGCGGTCCGCCACCACGCCCCGGTACACCTCCTCCATCATCTCCGGCGTCACGGCGACCAGCTCGCCCACGCGTCGCCCCCCAAAAGAGCGCGCCACCACCTGCGCCACGTCGTGCAACACCGGCTGTGCCAACCCCGCCGCCTGCGCCGCCGCCGCCACCGACGCACGCCCGTCCACGGGGTTGACGAACCAGAACTTCACCGGCTTTCCCTCGAAACGGCTCATCACCGGCGCCAACTCGGAGGCCAACGACGCCAGGCCGGCGTTGTCCGTGAATGCCAACACCACCACGCGCACGTCGCCCTCCCGAAGCAGCTCGTGCGACACGCCGGCATGGTCCGTCAGGCGGAAGTTCCAAATCGGCGCGGCGGGCGGACGCGGCGTCGTCCGTTGCCAACGGTAGAAACGCCGATGCTCCGAGCGGGACGATGGATCATGCCACGCGTGCTCCGAGGCCCCGGTCGCGTGGAGCACCGCCTCCCACGGCCCCGACGGATCCTCGGACGCCAGCAACTCGTACAACGAGCCTGGGTCCGCCGATTGCAACCGCACCCGGGGCAACCGGCACGTTGGGTCCAAGTCCGAGGAGAGGTCCTCCGCGCCCAATCCCACCGCCATGGCCATGGCCAACGCCACGCCCATCCCAAGTCCGCCCTCCCGCAACTTCATGCTCGACATGCAACACCCTTCCCTCTGCCTTTTCAATCACCACGAGGACACCCCTGTCCCGCCGCCCCATCCGCAACGCGTCGCGTCCGCGCCCCCATCCTTGCCGTTCCAACCGACGGCGGTAGGCTGCGCCGCCTTATGGAGAAAGTCGTGATCATCGGCACCGGCTGCGCCGGCCTGACCGCCGCCATCTACACCGCCCGCGCCAACCTCGCACCCCTCGTCCTCACCGGCACCCTCCCCGGTGGATTGCTCACCACCACCTCCACCGTCGAGAACTTCCCCGGGTTCCCCGAGGGCATTGATGGCTTCGAGCTGATGACGCGCCTGCAAAAGCAGGCCGAGCGTTTCGGAGCCCGCATCCAGTATGGCACCGTCGATTCCGTCCACCTCGGCGAGAAGCCCATCCGGCTCGTGATCGACGGCCAGCCCGTCACCACCGAAACCTTGATCATCGCCAGCGGGGCCGGCCATCGGCACCTCGACGTTCCAGGCGAACACGAGCTGGAAAAGAAAGGCGTTACCTATTGCGCCACCTGCGACGGCGCCCTCCCCATGTTCCGCAACCAACCCGTCGTGGTGGTGGGCGGGGGCGACTCCGCCTGCGAGGAGGCCACCTATCTCACCCGATTCGCCTCCAAGGTGTTCCTGGTCCACCGACGCGACTCGCTCCGTGCGTCCCGGATCATGGCGGAGCGCACGCTGGCAAACCCCAAGATCCAGCCCGTGTGGAACTCCGTGGTCACCGAGGTGCTCGACGTGCAGGCCGGCAAGGTCACCGGCGTGCGACTCAAGGATGTCGTCACCGGGATCGAGTCCGTGCTGCCGTGCACCGGCTTGTTTGTTGCCGTCGGCCACGTGCCCAACACGCAGCTGTTCCAGGGCGTGCTCGACATGAACCCGGCCGGCTACCTGCGGCCCAGCAAGGGGACGGCCATGAACATCCCCGGCGTCTTCGTGGCGGGCGATTGCTCCGACGACGTCTATCGACAGGCCATCACGGCGGCCGGCATGGGATGCTCCGCCGCCATCGACGCCGAGCGCTACCTTGCCGCGCTCAACGCCTGACCATGCACGACCAACCGCCCGTTGCCGCGCCCGTTCCGCCGGTCGCGCAACCCACCGAGGTCGCCGCGCGATGGGCGAGGGGCGAGGCCATCCGGTTGCTCGACGTCCGAGAGCCTCACGAGCACGCCTTCGTGGCACTTCCCAGCTCGCTCGTCATCCCATTGGGCAACCTTCCGGACCGCATCCAAGATCTCGAAGGCTGGCGGGAGCTTGAGTTCATCGTGTACTGCCACCATGGGGTCCGCAGCGCCCATGCCGTGGCGTGGCTTCGCTCACAGGGCTTCGGAAAGGCTCGCAATCTTTCGGGCGGCATCGACCGCTGGAGCCTCGAGATCGAACCAACCCTCGCACGGTATTAGCCGCTCACGACCCCGCGCGGGTCGCCGCGCCGCCGTTCGCAACGGCAAAAAGCGACGAAAAACCCATGTTTAACGCCAAATTCACATCATGGTAAAAACCTCTTGTAGCCACAAGGTATGGTGGTACGGTCGCCGCCCGTCCACAATGGGTTGGGTGCGGTACCCGGTCCCTCTTGGGGATGGGCCGTTGTAAGCCGCCCCGCGATAAGCACTTGAAGAACCGTCGCTCCATGCACGTTGCCGCCATCCCCCCGCACGATGTCCACCCGGTAGCTTTTAGGTCCGTAGCACCTGCTCCCTCGCCTTCCGTGTCACCGCTCAAGGGACCGGCCGACGTCTCCACTAGTGGTCCTTGCTGCCTTGTCGTCTAGGCCAGACCCGCTCGTTCCAGACCACCCCCCTTTCCCTGCGCCCACCCCCAACCCGTTCCTGCCATGATTGACGCCCGAGATTCCATCGCTTCCACGTCCCGGCTTGCCCCGACCACCCGGCCCCGTGCCGCGTCGAAGGCCAAGTCCAAGATAACCTCCCAACTCAGCCCGCGTTCCCAAGCCGTGAAGTCCCCAGCTTCAGCCCGTTCCTCCCGTCCCAAGTCCCCGTCGAGCAAGTCGGCCAAGGCGTCCGCCCGCAAGCAGGCCTGCCTCCCCATCCCCCGCGTCTTCTCCCAGGCCGGCACCCATCCCTTCGACCAAATCGACTGGGAACGCCGCACGGCCGAGATTTCGGATGACGCCGGCAAGGTGATCTTCAAGCAAGAGGGCGTGGAGGTCCCCAGCTCGTGGTCCCAGCTCGCCACCAAGGTGGTTTGCTCCAAGTACTTCTACGGCGATCCCGCCAAGCCCGAGCGCGAGCAATCCGTCCGCCAGCTCATCCACCGCGTCACCCGGACGATCGCCGACTGGGGGGTCCAAGACGGCTACTTCTCCAAGGAGGACGGTGAGATCTTCTACGAGGAACTCACGTGGCTCTGCATCAACCAGCACGGGGCCTTCAACTCCCCCGTGTGGTTCAACGTCGGACTGTTCCACCAGTACGGCGTCGGCAAGGCCTCCGGCCGAGGCAACTGGTACTACAACCGCGTCCTCGGCGAGGCCGAGCGCGCCCCCACCCAATACGAGTATCCCCAGTGCTCCGCGTGCTTCATCCAACGCGTCGATGACAACATGGAGAGCATCATGGCCCTCGCCTACTCCGAGGCCATGCTCTTCAAGTTTGGCTCCGGCACCGGCACGGACCTCACCCCCATCCGCAGCTCCCGCGAGAAGCTCTCCGGCGGCGGCCGTCCGTCCGGCCCCATGTCCTTCCTCAAGGTCTATGACCAGGTCGCCAACGTCGTGAAGTCCGGCGGCAAGACCCGCCGCGCCGCCAAGATGAACACGTTGCGCGACTGGCACGGCGACATCGAGGACTTCATCTCCGCCAAGATGCGCGAGGAGAAGAAGGCCTGGGCGCTGATCGAGCAGGGCTACGACGGGTCCTTCAATGGCGAGGCCTACGGCTCCGTCATGTACCAAAACGAGAACCTCTCCGTCCGCGTCTCGGACGAGTTCATGCAGGCTGCCGTCGAGGGCAAGGAGTGGTGGACACGTTCCATTACCACCGGCAAGCCCCTCGACAAGAAGGATGCGTCGCGCCTCCTCGACCTCATCGCAGAGGGCACCTGGGTCTGTGGCGACCCCGGCCTCCAATACGACGGAGCCATCCAGAAGTGGCATACCTGCAAGGGCACCGAGCCCATCCACTCCACCAACCCGTGCTCGGAGTACGTCTTCCTCAACGACACCGCCTGCAACCTCGCCTCGCTGAACCTCATGAAGTGCAAGCGCGAGGACGGCACCTTCGACATCGAGCGTTTCAAGGCCGCCGTGCGCATCTACATCACCGCGCAGGAAATCCTGGTGGACAACGCATCCTACCCGACCAAGGCCATCGCCGAGAACTCCCACATCTTCCGCACCCTGGGCCTCGGCTACGCCAACCTCGGCTCGCTCATCATGAGCTATGGCCTGTCCTATGACTCCAACGAGGGCCGCGCCCTCGCCGGGGCCATCACCGCCATCATGACAGGCCACGCCTACGAGCAGAGCGCCGAGATGGCCGCCATCATGGGCGCGTTCCCTGGCCAGGCCGACGCCCACTGCACCGGCGTCGCCAACCCCCTCAAGCCCTCCAACACCGACTCCACCCTCGGCGTCATCCAACTGCACCGGAACGCCGTCGAGGACATCCAGCCCAGCGCCGACTTCGCCTACCTCAAGGACGAGGCCCGTCGCTGCTGGGACCGCGCCCTCGCCCGCGGACGCGAGGTGGGCTATCGCAACGCCCAGGTCACCGTTCTCGCCCCTACCGGCACCATCGCGTTCCTCATGGATTGCGACACGACCGGCGTCGAGCCCGACATCGCCCTCGTGAAGTACAAGCTGTTGGCGGGCGGCGGCATGTTGAAGATCGTCAACCGCACCGTGCCCGAGGCGCTGCGTCGCCTGGGCTACAACCCATCCACCATCGAGGGCATCGTGGCCCACATCGAGCGTTACGACACCATCGAGGATGTCGTCCTCACCGCCGACGACGCCGCCGTCAAGGAAGGGCGCGCGAAGGCAGGCGACACGGCATCCTCCGGCCTCAAGCGGGAGCACATCGACGTCTTCGACTGCGCCTTCAAGCCCTTCCGCGGCCAGCGCAGCATCCATTACATGGCCCACTTGGGCATGATGGCCGCCGCCCAACCCTTCATCTCCGGGGCCATCTCCAAGACGGTGAACCTCCCGCATGAGGCCACCACCAAGGACATCCGTGACGCCTACGTCCAAGCGTGGCGCATGGGCCTCAAGTGCGTCGCCATCTATCGCGACGGCTCCAAGCGCTCCCAGCCCCTGAACACCAAGAAGACCAGCGAGGGTGGCGACAAGGCCGCCACCGCAAGCGTCCCGGCCGAGCAGGTGGCTTCCCTCGAGGCCCGCATTGCCCAACTGGACTCCGAGGTCTCCGGCCTCCGCCAACAGGTGGGCCTCCCCCTCCGGCGTCGCCTCCCTGACACCCGCATGGCACTCAACCACAAGTTCGAGATCGCCGGCCATGAGGGCTACATGACCGTCGGCCTCTTCGAGGACGGCCGCCCCGGCGAGCTCTTCGTCACCATGGCCAAGGAAGGCAGCACCATCGGTGGCCTGATGGACACGATCGGCGCGCTCACTTCCATGGCGCTGCAATACGGAGTCCCGCTCGAATCGCTGGTGAAGAAGTTCGCCCACCAGCGATTCGAGCCCTCCGGCTACACCCGCAATCCCGACGTCCGCAACGCGTCGTCCATCATCGACTACGTGTTCCGCTGGATGGCCACCCAGTTCATCCAAGGCTATCGGGAATCCCAGAACCCCACCGGCGGCCAAGCCGAGCTCCCCATCCCGGGACTCGCCGAGGAACTCAAAAAAAAAGTGAACCGTCCGGTTCCTGAGCTTCCCCTCGCCGAGGAGCCTGCGCCGGCCATGCCCATCACGGTTGCGTCCGTACCCATCCAGCCCCGGCGCGCAACGTCCGCCGCCCATGTCCTCACCAACATGATCTCCGGGCAATCGGACGCCCCAAGCTGCCCCAACTGCGGCCACATCGCCGTCCGAAACGGCGCCTGTTACAAGTGCCTCAACTGCGGCGAAAGCCTCGGCTGCTCCTGATCCTCGCTTGCAACCACCCCGCGGGCGTCCGGCCACACGACGGACGCCCGTTTCCCTTTCCATGAAGGACTTGATCCTCGTCGGCCCCGTCGCATCGCCCGAAGCTTGGCAGCAACGCGCCGAAGCCAAGGCCATCACCCACCCCGCGCCGGGTGTCCTGCGGCTCGTCGGTTCCTCCGGCAACCCCATCCTCGTCGATCAAGCCCATGCCGAGGGCCTCGACGCCTTCTTCGCAGACCCACCGCTTCATCGCCGCGACTTCAAGCTTCTGGCGATGGACATGGATTCCACCCTCATCACCATCGAGTGCATCGACGAGATCGCCGACATGGCGGGCCTCAAGCCGCGCGTCGCCGAGATCACGGCCGCCGCCATGCGTGGCGAACTCGACTTCCCCGCGTCCCTCCGCGCACGGGTGGCCCTGCTGCAAGGATTGCCCGTCGAGGCGCTCGACCAGGTCCACGACGAACGCCTCCGGCTCTCGCCCGGGGCCGAGACGCTCCTCGCAGCCGCGCGTGCCTCCGGTTGGGCCACGCTGCTGGTCTCCGGCGGGTTCACCTACTTCACGGACCGCCTCAAGGCTCGTCTTGGCCTCGACCACACCCTGTCCAACACCCTTGAAGTGGAGCATGGACGCCTGACCGGTCGTGTCCTGGGCGACATCGTCGATGGCATGGCCAAGGCTGCCCGCGTCGCCACGGCCTGCCGCGACCTGGGGTGCGCCACCCACCAAGCCATCGTCGTGGGCGACGGAGCCAACGACCTTCCCATGCTGCGCCTCGCCGGCCTCTCCGTCGCCTACAAGGCCAAGCCCGTCGTCCGGCGCGAGACCCACCTCACCATCCAACACGGCGGCCTCGATGTCCTCCTCCACCGGTTCAACTCCTGAGGGCAAACCCGGCATCACACCCCCGGTGACGCCCAACCCACAGTCAGCGTCTGCTGCTGCCCGCCCAGCCCAACCCGGCTGGCAACGTCGCCTGCCCCTCCTCATCTGCCTGCTCGTCCTCGCCTACTGGTACCTCAAGCCCCCGGCCGGCGCCGGCTTCATGCGCGTGCCCATCCCCAGGGTCGCCGCGCCGCCATGGTCCCTCACCAACCTCAACGGCCAACGCCTCGACTCGGCCGCCCTCACCGGAAAGGTCGTCTTCCTCAACTTCTGGGCCACCTTCTGCCCCCCCTGCATCCGCGAGATCCCCGACCTTGCCGCTTTTCACCTCGCCCACTCCAACGACCCTGTCGCCGTTGTCGGGCTCTCGCTCGACACAACGGGACCCGATGCCGTCCGGTCCTTCGTCCGGAAGCTCGACATCCCCTACCCGGTCGCGATGGCCGATGCCTCCGTCGCCGAGGCCTTCGGCGGCGTGGGCCAGATTCCCAGCACGTTCGTGATCGCGGCCGACGGCACCTTCGCGGCGCGTTATCTCGGCGCGCTGACCCGCGAGGAGCTGGAACGAGCCCTCGCCGAGGCATCCCAAGCCCGGAGATAGGAGGCCTGCCACCAGCGGCCGACGCAGTTCCCTCAAGGTCAGGAACCCAATCCTGTCGCGCACAACGGGTGGACTCCGGGCGACTTCCTCCTGTCATTCGGCCCGCCCCCCGCCCGCTCTGCCACGACGCCCCACTCCCATCCGCCCTTCGCCCCTTGGCCTTCCGCTTCCGGCCCGCTACCTCACGGGCCATGGAATCCAAACAAGCCTATGTGGCCCTCAACATGATTGAGCACCTGGGGCCGGTGCGTCTTCGTCAACTCCTCTCTCACTTCGGAACCCCCCAAGCCATCCTCGAAGCCGACGCATCAACGCTGGAACGCGTCCATGGAATCGGCCCCGACGTGGCCCAATCCATTGCCTCATGGCGTTCCACCGTGGACTTGGACGCCGAGTGGCGGCGGATCGAGGCCCATGGCTGCGACGTGCTCACCCAGGAGGACGCCGACTACCCGGATCATCTCCGCGAAATCTACGACCCTCCCATCGTCCTCTACGTCCGGGGCAGCCTCGAGCCCCGCGACCGCAATGCCATCGCCGTCGTCGGCTCCCGTCAGACCACTCCCTACGGCGGCGAGGTCGCGCGCCGACTGGGCTACCAACTCGCCTACACGGGCGTGACCGTCGTCAGCGGCGGAGCCCGCGGCATCGACACGGCCGCCCACCAAGGAGCCCTAGCAGCCGGCGGCCGGACCATCGCCGTCCTGGGCACCGGCATCGACATCGTGTTCCCGCCCGAAAATGCCGCCCTTTACGAACGCATCGCCGCTTCAGGCGCCGTCCTCACCCAGTTCCCGTTTGGGCGCCCCGCCGACAAGCAATCCTTCCCCATCCGCAACCGCATCGTGGCCGGCATGACGATCGGGACGATCGTGGTCGAGGCGAACCTGACGAGCGGCGCCATGATCACGGCCAACTTCGCCACCGACTATGGCCGTCAGGTCTTCGCGGTCCCGGGCCGCATCG
>JBJSZF010000471.1:0-1398 GCA_046090125.1 Verrucomicrobiota bacterium | reverse complement strand
GGGTAAGCCCACCCCGCTCCCCGCTCCCCGCTCCCCATCACCACGCCAACCGCGCCGTCACCGGGCAATGATCGCTCGGCCATTGACCGTCCACGCGCGTCGTCACGACCCCGGCCGACGCCACCCGCGCCTCGCCCCGATACAGGATCCAGTCGATGCGCTGCCCCTTTCTCTCCAGCGCCTCGAACCCGTTGAACGAGTTCGCGTCCGCCTCCGTCCGCGCGGCCGCCGCGTGCCACGTGTCCTTCAACCCGCCCTCGCCCGTGAGGATCTCGTACGACCGGCTTCCGCCCGACAACGCGTTGAAGTCGCCGGCCAACACCACCGGGACGGACGCCGGGACCTGCGCGATCCGCGCCGCCACCAACTGCGCCGACTTGCGACGCGCCTCCTCCACCTGGTGATCGAAGTGCGTGTTCCAGAACTGGAAGCGCCGGCCCGTCACGCGGTCCTCGAAGGCCACCCACGTCACCATGCGCCGGTTCGTGTTGCCCCACGTTGCCGACCCCATCACCTCCGGCGTGTCCGACAGCCAGAAGTGATCGTAGGCCACCGGGACCAGGCGTTCCTTCCGATAGAACACCGCCATGAACTCGCCGCGGCTCCCGCCCTCGCGTCCCAGCCCGATCCAATCCAGCTCCGGCACGTCCGCCGCGATGTCGCGCACCTGTCCAAACAACCCCTCCTGCGTCCCGACGACGTCCGGCCGTTCCTCCCGCAGCACCCGCGCGACCAGGGGCCGTCGCAACGGCCAACGATTCGCGCCCGTCGCCGACGCATAGCGCAGGTTGAACGTCATCAGGTTCAGCGCCTTCGGGTCCGTCGAACCCGCCACGCCCTCCGCCGCCAACGCCTGACGCGCGCCGGCCACGCCCATCCATCCGCCCATCGCCGCCACCCCGAACCGTCGCCGTGTCATCATGCGACCAAGCCAACCCAGCCACCGCCCCTTTGTCAGGACTGGATTTCACGACTCGACCCTGCACGTGCCCATGCACCCGGACGGGGAGGCATGGTGCGAACCTTCGGCAAAGTGGCAGCGCCGTCCCGGCGCTGTCGGGAATCGGACCTTCTGCAACGTGGCAGCGCCGTCCCGGCGCTGTCGGAAGCCCCCTCGCCCGGCCACCAGAAAACCGATTCCACGACCTTTTCGATGGGGGTGCCCCGTGCGGTCGTTGCGGCCCCTTGTGCAGTCGTTGCGACGCGTCGTGCGCCCATTTTGGCGCTTCGTTCACCCGCTGCGGGCCTTCATACCGTCGCTGCGACGCTCCGTGCGATGACCGGAACGCTTCGTGCGCTGGCCGGAACGCCTTCACACCCTGTCACCCCACTGCCGTTTCATCCCGGACCCCTCCTCATCCCCTGCTCAAGGTCTTTATCCCTCCGCCTTCGCGACTT
>JBJSZF010000470.1:0-4405 GCA_046090125.1 Verrucomicrobiota bacterium | reverse complement strand
CGCTGGACCAACTACGACGACTCGGCATGGAACCGCGGCCCGGCCCAGCTGGGCTATGGCGACGACGACGTCGTCACGACGGTCGGGTTCGGCCCCAACAGCGGGGCCAAGTACATCACGACGTGGTTTCGGCACGCGTTCACCGTGGACGACCCCAAGGCCATCTTGTCGGCGACGGTGGGTCTGGTGCGGGACGACGGCGCGGTGGTGTACCTGAACGGGCGCGAGGTGTTCCGGAGCAACATGCCGACGGGCACGATCACTGCGACGACGTTGGCGTCCTCGACGGTGGGCGGGACGGAGGAGTCCACGGTGTACGAGGCGGACGTGGACCCGGGTTGGCTGGTCACGGGGCGGAACGTCATGGCGGTGGAGCTACACCAATCGGACGCGGCGTCGAGCGACCTAAGCTTTGCGCTGCAATTGACGGCGATCCTGACGCCGGTGAAGGACCCCGAGGTGCGCACGGCGAGGGCAGGGGACGGGTGGAGGTTGTCGTGGCCGCTCGGCGCGGTGGGGTTCGAGCCGCAGACGGCGTTGAATCCGGCAGGTCCATGGGAGGTGCCGGACGGGCAGGTGCAGGCGGTGGGGGGCGAGAACGTGCTCGTGGTGCCGATGACGGACGGGGAGCGATTTTACCGGCTTCGAAAGCCGTGACGACGGGGTGGGCCAACGCGAGCACTACTTCTTGAACAGCTTGTCGAGGCCCTTCGTGGCGTCCTTGATGGCCCCGGCGGCCTTTTCCGCGCCCTTCTCGACGGCGTCCTTCGCGGCTCCGGTGAGATTCTTGGGCAGGGATGTGGCCTTGGCCGCGACGGCGGGCAGGACCTGCTTGATGACCGCACCGAGGACTTGGCGGGTCAGCTCGGCCGGGGTGATGCCCTCGGGCCCGGAGCCCATGTTGGAGAGCCGGATGTCGGGGAGCGTGAGCGGCGGGATGGCGTCGCCAACGCCCGGGAGGTTCAGGCGGACGTTCACGCGCGTCCCGGCGAGGACGAACTCGTCCACCTGGAGCTTCTTCTTGGCCCCGGTTTCCTCCGTTGCCTTGGATGTCTCGGCGTCGGCGAAGCGATTCAGGTTGGCGGCGAGGGCCTTGAGGTTGTTGTCCGTCAGGCCGCCCTCATAGGTGACCTCCGGGCCCACCACGCGCACGGAGCGGACGACGATCTTCTCGGACATGATCGACGCGGGGTCGATGGAGACGCTGGCCTCGCCGAGGCGGAAGGCGAAGGGCTCCTGGTACGGCGCGGGGTTGCCGATGACAAGGCCCCGCACGCTGCCGGCGCCGGTGGAGGGGGAAAGGTCCACGGCATCCACGGTGACGGACGTCTGGGTGAAGCGCGGCCCAAAGGTCTCGATGCCGGCCTTGAGGACGCGGCCGAGGTTCTGGCCCAGGTAGAACACTCCGACGGCCACGACGACGGCGATGACGGCGACGACGCCAAGCACCTTCTTCATGACGACCATTGCAGCCTCGCCATCGGACGCGTGCAAGCGGCGTGTCGGCGTGTCGGCGAGGAGCGGGGGGACGATGGGACGGGGTTTAGCTTGGGGTGGCGTGGGTGAGGGGTGGTTTGCGGGAGAGGGCTTCGAGGACGGCGGCCAGCTTGGACATGGCCGGCACGGGCAGGCCGGCGCGACGTGCGTGGGCGAGGGGAAGGAGGAAAAGGGCGTCAAGCTCGAGGGGGCGGCCTTCCTCAAAGTCGATCATCGTCGAGGGCTTGTACGCGCCCATGTCGAGGGTGCGTCGGACCTGCTCGTCTGCGAACTCGCGGGGGATGGGGAACCCGAGGGCGTTGCTGGCCTGGATGACATCCCGCATCACGTCGCGGACGACGCCGGCCCAGCCGGGGTCCGCGAGCAGGAGGTCGGTCGTGAGGCAGTGCCCGGCCTGTTGCCAACGGTGGGTGGCGTCGCCGTGGTAGGCGTCGAGCCCGACGCAGCTAGCGACGGAGAGTCCATTGAAGGGGATGTTCCAGGCCAGCTTGCGCCAATGCGCCTCCATGAGGTCGTCGGTGAGGTCGCACGTGATGTCTGCGCGTTGGAACCAGCCGGCGACGTCGCGGGCCTGCGGGGAGATGGGGGAGCGCCAGGCTCCGAGGAGGATGCGGCCGTGGGCGATGTGGTGGATGATGCCCGGGGCGGTGCGGTTAATGCAGACGAAGCAAAGGCCGCCGAGGATGGGGTGATGGGGGAAGAGGGCTTCGAGGGCCTCCTCGTTGCCAAGTCCATTTTGGAGGGTGACGAGGACGGTGGAGGGCCCGACCAAGGGCGGGAGCAAGGCGGGCAAGGCGTCGTTGGCGGTGGTCTTGAGCGCGACGACGACGGCGTCGCAGGGCCCGATGTCGGCGGGCGTGGCGGCGGCCTTGGGATGGGAGGTGAAGGAGCCCTCGAAGGAGGCGACCTGGACGCCGTGCTGGCGAACGGCGGCAAGGTCGGAGCGTAGTAGGAAGTGGACGTCGAGGCCGGCGCGGGCGAGGCGCGCCCCGTAAAAGGAGCCGAGCGCGCCGCATCCGACGATGGCAACCTTGGGTATGGGGCGTGGCAGGGCGGACATGGGATGGGGAAGGGGGGCCGGAAAACGAAAAGGCGGCATCCGTTGCGGGATGCCGCCCTTGAGCGAGTGCCAGCCTACTTGGCGCAGAGGATGGCGTCCTTGGCGGCATTGGCGACGCGGAACTTCACGACCTTCTTGGCGGGGATCTTGATGGTCGCGCCGGTGGCGGGGTTGCGGCCCTCACGCGCCTTGCGGTTGACGAGCACAAGCTTGCCGAGGCCCGGCAGGGTAAAGGTGTTCTTGGCGTGCTTGTAGGCGAGAGCCGCGATCAGGTCGAGGACCTCGGCCGCCTTCTTCTTGGGGAGCTCGGCTTGCTCGGCGAGCGTAGCCGCCAACTGGGATTTCGTGAGTGCTTTGGCCATGGTATGAGCGATTGATGTTTTTTCTACGACGGCCGGACACTGCCGGCCACGGCTGCGGATTCAAACAACGGAGTCGGTCGTCGCAAGGAAAAACTCGGGAAAACATGGGCGTTTCCTGAATTCAAGGGTTGCCCGGAACGGTTGCCGGGGCGGAGTTGCCTCCCGGGGGCCATCGTTCCAGGAAGGCGAGCTGTGCCTCCCGGTCCGGGACGCGCGTCCTCGTCCCGTCCAACAGGAAGCGCATGGGGAAGGATGGCTCGATGTGTTCCACGGTGACAACGTCGGCGGCGTCGTCGCACCGAAAGGACGCGCGCCAGGGCCCGCAGCCCACGTCGCGCAGGCCGCCGGGGCGGAGGCGGATGCGACGCGAGCGATGGGGCGACGGGTCCCGGGCGAGGAGGGACTCCATGCGCGGGGCGAAGTGGATGTTCCACGAACGTTCCAGCCACTCCAACTGCTCGCGGGCGAGGGGTGACAAGCGGACCGCGTACCGGGGCGGCGCCGCCTCCCAGGACTCCACCTCGTCAATCCAGCCCGCGCGTGCGTCGGGGAACGCATCGAACGCGGGAACGTAGGGCTTCACGTCCAGCACGGGCGTGCCATCGAGGAGGTCGCATGGGCCGATGCGCAGGGTGAGCTGTTGGACGCCCAGCAATCGTACGGGCGTGATCCCGATGGGGTTGGGGCGGTGGGGCGAACGGGTTGCCAACACGCCGCGCCGCCGGGCGGGACCGCGGGGCGGCAACACCAAGGGCCGCCAGCCGTCCGCGCGGTTAAACCACCACACGAGCCAGATCCGTTCCATGCCCGCGAGGTCGCGCACGGCCTCGCGCATGCCGGGGCGGTCGTCGATCTCGACGACGCTGTCCTCCGGGGCGGACTCGTCCGGTTGATGCAACGCGTCGAAGTGCACCCCCTTGCGGGAGCGCAGGACGCCGATGGGACACACCTCCAGCACGCGTTGCATGGCGGGAGGTTGGGATGGCCGGGGCGCTGGCGTCGAACGCGAAGCGGCGCCGCGCGCGGCCTCCCGGCGTCGCGGGGTGGACGGGTTAGTGCCGCAGCAGCTCCTCCTCGTGGCGGATCCAGACGCGGACGGTCAGGACGAAGGTGGCGGCAATGGCGACGGCGACGGCAAACACGGCATAGGCTGCGGTCATGGGATTCCTTTCGTTGTGGGGCAGGCGCCCCGTGTTTCACGGCCCATGGGATACGCGTCCCGGTTGATGCGTCGCTCGCCGGGAATTGGCGCGGGCGTGACGAAAAGTGCCCTGCGCGGCGCGTGGGCTTCCAACGGCACCCCGGCTCGGGTACACCGGTCCGGGATGAATCCGAGCGCGGTCCAGGTGTTGGCAACGGTGCTGTTTGGCCTTGCGGTATTGCACACGTTCGCCGTGAAGCGGTTTGCCCGCTGGGCACATCATTACCCGGAGGGCTCCATCCAGGAGAACGTCCTTCACTTCATGGCGGAGACGGAGGTGGTGTT
>JBJSZF010000469.1:0-2141 GCA_046090125.1 Verrucomicrobiota bacterium | reverse complement strand
CGATGCCCAGCGCGCCGCCCATGATGGAAAGCAGGACGGCCTCGGTGAGGAACTGGCGCAGGACGTCGCGGCCCCGCGCCCCCACGGCGAGGCGGATGCCGATCTCGCGGGTCCGCTCGGTGACGGACACGAGCATGATGTTCATGATGCCGATGCCGCCCACGACGAGGGAGATGCCGGCGAAGAAGCCGATGAGGATCGTCATGATCCGGTTGTTGGCGTTGAAGAACTCGGACATCTCCTGCTGGTTGCGCACCATGAAGTCGTCGTCCTTGCCATCGGCGATCTTGTGCCGTTGGCGGAGCAGGTCGGTGATGTCGGACTGCACCTGGACGAGGCCGCCGGGGTCGTCGGCCTGGACGGAAAACGACCGGAACATGGTGTCGCCGGAGAGGCGCTTCATGACCGAGGTGTAGGGCAGGAGCAGGACGTCGTCCTGGTCGGAGCCGAAGGAGTTGACGCCCTTGGGCTTGAGCCATCCGACGACGGTGAAGGGGGCGTTCTTGATGCGGACGGTCTGGCCGGTGGGATCGACGTCCTCGCCGAAGAGGCTCTTGGCGGTGGTGGTGCCGATGATGCAGACCTTGGAGGCGTTGCGGACGTCGGCGTCGGTGAAGTTGGCTCCGGAGCGGAACTCCCAGGAGCGGATGTCGGCGTAGGAATGGGAGACGCCGAGGACCTGGACGAAGGAGTTTTGGTTGCCGGCGCCGACCTGCGCGGAGGTGCGGACCTCGGGGCTGACGCCGGCGATGCCGCCGACCTCGCGGCGGATGGCGTCGTAGTCGCCTTGGGAGAGGTTGGGGGCGGCGCCGAACCCGCCGCGGACGCCGCCGCGGCTCATGTTGCCGGACATGATGACGAGGAGGTTCTGGCCCATGGAGGCGATGCGCTTGTCCACCTCGGCCTTGGCGCCGGTGCCCATGGAGACGCCGACGATGACGGCGGCGATGCCGACGATGATGCCGAGCATCGTGAGGAAGGAGCGCAGGAGGTTCCTGCGGAGGGCGCGGAAGGCGATCTTGAGGACGGCGAACATGGGGTGTGTGTCAGGCGAGTTGGACGGCCTTTTGCTCGGCGTCGAGGCGGGCGAGCTCGTGGGAGGCCACGGAGCGGTCGTGGACGGGCTCGTCGGAGCGGACCATGCCGTCGCGCATGACGACGATGCGGCGGCAATAACGGGCGACGTCGAGCTCGTGGGTGACCATGACGACGGTGATGCCCTGCTCGTTGAGCTTCTGGAAGATGCCCATGATCTCGATGGAGGTGCGCGAGTCGAGGTTGCCGGTGGGCTCGTCGGCGAGCAGGACCTTGGGGCGGTTGACGAGGGCGCGGGCGATGGCGACGCGCTGTTGCTGGCCGCCGGAGAGCTGGCTGGGGGTGTGGTGGGCGCGGGAGCCCAGGCCGACCAGCTCGAGCGCCGCGAGGGCTCGGGAGCGTTGGTCCTTGGCGGGAATCGGCGGCCGGGCGTAGAGCATGGGGAGCTCAACGTTCTCGGCGGCCGTGGTGCGGGACAGGAGGTTGAAGCCCTGGAAGACGAACCCGAGCTTTTGGTTCCGCAGGTCCGCACGCTCGTTCTTGGACAAGGAACCGACGTCCACGCCGTCGAGGAGGTACTTGCCGGAGGTGGGGCGGTCGAGGCACCCGATGGTGTTCATCATGGTGCTCTTGCCGGATCCGGAGGCCCCCATGATGGCGACGAACTCGCCCGGCATGATGGTGAGGTGGACGCCGCGCACGGCGTGGACCTCCACCTCTCCGGACTGGTACGTCTTGCGAAAGTCCACCAACCGGACGACCGGCTCGCCCGTGGCCATGGCCGGGTCCGGGGCGGTAGTGGGCGAGGGGGTGGCGTCGGGGTTCACGCGTGGATGAGGGCGGGGTTAGCGACGCGGGCCACCGCCACCGGATGGGCTGCCGAAGGGTGAAGCCGGGGCGGACGCGGAGGTGGGCGGAGGCCCGCCCTTCGATCCCACCACAAGAGAGTCGCCCTCCTTGATGCCCTCGAGGACCTCATAGCTGGCGCCGTCGTTGATGCCGATCTTGACCGTGACGGCCTGCACGATGGGCTTGCCGTCCGGGCTGTTGGTGCCGGTGGCGAGGTAGAGGGTGCGGAGGGTGGGGCCTTCGTAGGAGGGGCGCGG
>JBJSZF010000468.1:0-1618 GCA_046090125.1 Verrucomicrobiota bacterium | reverse complement strand
TGACGACGATGTTCAGCCAGTTGTTCCTCGGGACGCGGCTGGAATGCGCCAAGTGCCACCATCACCCGAGCGAGAAGTGGGGCCAGGAGGACTTCTACCAGCTCGCGGCCTACTTCGGGCCGTTGAAGCAGAAGGGGGCCGGGCTCTCGCCGCCCATCTCGGCCGGCACGGAGACGTTCTACTTCGCGCCGGGTGGATCCGTTCGGCACCCGGTCTCGGGAGCCGTCATGGAGCCACGCGCACCCGACGGGCCCACGTTGCCCAAGGATTTCCCAGGGGACCCGCGCCGTGCCTTGGCGGACTGGCTCACGTCACGGGACAACCCGTTCTTCGCGCGGGCGGCGGTCAACCGTGCCTGGGGCCACTTCCTGGGGCGCGGCCTCGTCCATCCCGTGGACGACTTCCGCGCGTCCAACCCCTGCGTCAACACGGAGCTGCTGGACGCGCTGGCGGCGGACTTCGCAGGGGCCGGGTACGATTGGAAGCACCTGTTCCGCACGATCCTCAACTCGCGCACGTACCAGCTCAGCTCCGAGCCCAACGAGACCAACCTCGGCGACACGCGGGCCTTCTCGCGCGGCTATCGCCGACGCCTCCGGGCGGAGGTGGTGGCGGACGCATTGTCCGATGCCACGGGCGTTCCCGACGCGTTGGCGGCGATGCCCCCGGGCGGCCGCGCGATGCAGGCGTGGAGCTACAAGATCGAGTCGCACCTGCTCGACGCATTTGGCCGTCCCAACTCCAGCAGCGACTGCCCGTGCGAACGCGACGCGTCGCTCAGCGTGGTCCAGTCGTTGCACCTGATGAACTCGCGGGCGTTGCAGGCGAAGATGTCGGACCCGAGGGGCCGCCTGCACGGGCTGGCAGAGGGGAAGGCGAGCCCGGCCGACGTGGTGACGGAGATGTACCTGGTGACGTTGGGACGACGCCCCACGGAGCGGGAGCTGGAGACGGCCACGGCGGCGTTTGCAGCGCCGGGCGCCACGCGCAAGACGGCCGTGGAGGATGTCTTCTGGGCGCTGATCAACTCGCCCGAGTTCCTGTTCAACCACTGAGGCGGGCGTGGCCGGCAAGGCCCGCGCGGATGCCTCCCCCCCACGCATCCGGCGCGGGCTGGACAAGACCATCCCTTTTGTACCAAACAACGCCATGCGCTTCCTCGTGGTGAACACAAGCTTCCGCTGGCCCATTGGGCCTGCCCAAGAACCCTCCCCGCAGGCAAGTCCCAACACGGGCCCGACCATGGCCCGTCCAACGGGAAAGACTGCCCGTGCCTGACGACGTGACGGACCATGCCCCGGTCACCTTTGGGCAGACTTCGTGGACCGTGGTGTTCGAGGCAGCCCGCGGTGGCGACGCGGCGGCCCAGGAGGCGTGGGAAGTCCTGGCCCGAGGCTATTGGCGCCCCTTGCTCGAGTTCTGCAAGCGGCAGGGAGACTCGCCCCATGACGCGGAGGACCATGTGCAGGGATTCTTTGCCAAGTTGCTCCAGGGCGACCGGCTGAAGGCTGCCGACCGCGAGCGCGGCCTGTTCCGGAACTGGCTCATGGCGGGCATCCAGCAACATCGGCGCGAGCAGCACCGACGGGCTCACGCCGGGAAACGCCGACCGGACGGT
>JBJSZF010000467.1:0-1699 GCA_046090125.1 Verrucomicrobiota bacterium | reverse complement strand
GAGTGAGCGAGGCGCGGGCCGATGCGAGGCCCGTGACGAGCGAAGGACGAAGGAGTTGCGGAAGCAGATCGAGCCAGCACGACCGATCCAACGTAATCGCTCTGGCTTAGGTCTGGCTCAGCCGCCTCACCGGCGCGTCGTGATACAGCGCATGCGCCTCCTCGAGAATCCCGGGGATTCGCGACGAGAACGGGCTCCCGGCCAACGCCTCGCGCACGCGCCCCGCGTCCATCCGCCCCACGTGCTCGCCGGGGAACCAGTGATCCGCGTTGCCCAGCATGTTGTAGCGAAACTTCGCCCACTCCGTCAGCCCGAGCGCCTTCGCATAGGTCCAGATGCGCAGGATCTCCACCACGTTCACCTCGCCCGGCACGTCGAAATACTCCGGCAACCCCGCCCACCAGCGACGCATCCAGTCCGACCCGTGCACGGCCTCCAGCCGCTCCCGCAACCGCCGCTCCACCGGCTCCACCACCGCCGCCGCCCGCTCGTAGTGCTCCAGCGCCGCCACGTGCTCGTCGAAGTCCGTCGGCCGCGCCGCCCCCAATGACAACGTGTGCACCTCCGGCCGCGCCAGGCAGTACAGGTCGTTGAACTGCATCGGCGTCAGCGGCGCGCACAACGGCCGCATCTCCGGAAGCTCCAGGTACAGCTTCCCCCCCTTGTCGTTCGGGCTGATGATGAACACTCCCATGTCCCGCTGCGCCGCCTCCGCGATGCACGGCCGGTTCAGGTCGTTCACCAGGTACCAGTGCAGGTTCACGTAGTCGAACTCGTCGCTCCGGATCGCCTCCGTGATCACCCCGGGCGTCGCATGCGTGCTGAACCCCACGAACCGCACCCGCCCCTCCCGCTGCAACTGGCGGCACACCTCCAGGCACCCCCCCTTCCGCAACGTCTCGTCCAGGTGCCCGCGATGATTGATCCCATGGATCGACAACAGGTCCACGTGCTCCAACCCCAGGTTCCGCATCGACGCCTCGAACGTATCCAGGAACTCCCGAGCCGTCGGCTTCGGCATCACCTTCGTCTGCACGATCAATGATTCCCTCGGGAACCGCGCCAACACCGGCCCCAGCTGCATCTCCGACGATCCATACCCCCGCGCCGTCTCAATGTGGTGAATGCCCAGCTCCACCGCCCGGGACACCGTCGCTTCCAGGTTCGACTGCACCCCCGCCTCCACCTGCTCCCACGGCACGTCCGACCACGATTGCTGGAACCGCATCCCCCCGCACGAGAACACCGGCATGAGAAGGTTGGTGCGGCCAAACCGACGATACTTCATGCCCCTTCCTTGCCACGCCCCACGACCAAAGGACAGCGGATAGCTCCCGCGTCCGTCCCGTCCTCTGCCCCACGACTCGCGGCGCAGGCATCAGAGAGACGTCCACGCGTTGCCATGCCTTGTGCCGTCGCCGGAACGCGTCGTGCGGTCGTCGGAACGCTTCGTGCGGTCGTCGGAACGCCTCGTGCGGTCGTCGGAACGCCTCGTGCGGTCGTCGGAACGCCTCGTGCGGTCGTCGGAACGCTTCGTGCGGTCGTAGGAACGCAATCCCACCACGCCACACCGCTTCAAGCCGGCACACCGGCTCGAACCCCCCCCGTCCCCGCCCCCCGCTCCCCGCCCCCCGCTCCCCAGGGTCTTTTCTTTTGAGGGTGTCAATCGCCGAGGGCGCTGAAGGCAAGCGTCGGATTC
>JBJSZF010000466.1:0-8689 GCA_046090125.1 Verrucomicrobiota bacterium | reverse complement strand
GGCCGCAGCGCCGCCGGGTCCGGCATGTATCGACGGAACCAGTCCCAGCGCAGCCGCTCGTGCATCCGGTCCAGCCCCAGCGCCGGGATGCCCAACGACCCATGCTGCGCAAATGTGTGGCACGCAATGCAGCTCACGCCGTCGCGCCCTACCAGCTTCCGTCCAAACTTCGCGTCCCGGTCCGAGACCGCCGGCTCCGGTCGCGCCGCCGCCGACACGTCCGCCGACTCCAACGCCTCCGGCAGGTGGCCCACGTTCGACTTCCCGAACACCGGCATGCGCGTCGCCATGTATGGGCGCACCTTCGTCCCCTCGTCCAGCAAGCGCGACGTCCACTCCCGACGCAGCTTGCCGCCCACCTTCTCCAGGTGCGGCGGCAGCTTGCCTTCCTCGCCCAGGTCCGCCTCGCCCACCACCTGGAACCATCCGTCGCGCCCGGTCGCCGACGGGCCGCCCACGCCATCGCGCGCATGGCATGCCAAGCACCCCAGCCGCGACGACGTCAACGCCACCTTCAAGGCGGCGTCCGGGGCCTTCGCAAGCCCCGCCGCGCCCTTCACCGCCCGCCGCAACGCCGCCCGTTGCGACCCGGACAACGCGAACGCCGGCGCACCCTTCGGCGGCTGGTCCGCGAGGCAGCCGCGCTCCGTCCTTCCGCCCAGCTCCGACAACGGCCGGGCCGTCCGCGCTGCCAGTGCCCCGGCCCCGTCCACCACCGCATGGCACGCCACGCAGTTCAGCTTCTCGAAGCGCGCCCGTCCGGCGGAAGCCTTGCCCGCGTCCACGGCGAAGTCGGCGTGTCCCACCGGCAACATCGGCTGCCCGTAATGCCGGAGCACGCTGCCGGGGATCGCCTGCCGGTCAAAGCCCGGCCCCGCCCAACGCACCGCCAGCTCATGCCCGCCGCCACCCTGGAAGAACCGCAGCTCGAACGAGTGCGGCCCCTTCGCCAGCTTCACCCGCCCGCGCACCTCGCGCGGCGCGTGGTTGCCGTCGTTGTCCAACACCTTCGTCCCGTCGATCTCCAGCGACGAGCCGTCGTCGGAGTTCACCCAGAACGTGTACTCGCCCTCCGCAGGCACCTCGATGGCGCCCGTGAACCGCACCGCAAACTCGCCCTCGCGCTTGCGCATCGACGTGGTGATCTCGTCCGACTCGCCCGTCGCCACCGGCTTCCGTCCGTCGTCGAACTGCTTCACCGACGACATCCCGCCCTCGAAGTATTCCCACTTCACGCCCGGGACGGTGGCCACCTTGGAGTTGGGGTCTGTGAGTCCCGGGGCCTGGTCGCGCAGGAGGAAGGTGGCGACCGCGCGGGCCTCGCCATCGGACAATCCCATGGCCGGCATGCGGCCGCCGGGCCGGTGCTTCACCGGGTCCTTGAGGAACGTGGCCAGCTCGCCGCCCGGGTACTTGCGTGCGAGGTCGCCCAGCGGCACGCCCTCGCGCCGGGCGCGCTCGAACACGTCCTGCGGCATGTCCGGCGGACGATCCACCGGCGCATGGCACGCCACGCATCCCAGCGAATGATACAACGCGCGGCCCGTCTCCACGCGGGCGCGGTCCGCCGTCAGGTACAACGCCGGACGCTGCGGCTGGATCGAAACCAGGTAATGCGTCAACTCATCCGCCGCCCGCGTGACCTCGTCCCCGGGCAACCCATGCAACACCTGCGGCATCGCCGTGCCGGGCTTCGACCGTGCCGGGTCCATCAACCACGCCCGCAGCCACTGCGGCTCCAGCCGCAGCCCGTCCGCGCCCAACCGCGGGGCCCCGCGCGACGCCAGGCGCGCCGCCGCCGCCGTGTCCGCGACATGGCACGAGACGCAGTTCAACTCCCCAAGGAGGACCTCCCCCTCATCCACGCCCCTGGCCATGGGGGCTGACCACGCCACGCCCTGCCCGTGCAGCATCATGCCGCCACCCGCCAGCCAACCACCCGCCCACGCGGCCCATGCCCACGCCAACGGCCTCATGCAACGCATCCAAGGGGATTTCACGATTTGAGGCCTTCAGGCTACCGGCCACCGCCCACGCCTTACAACCCAGCATTACCACTTCCGTGCCAGCCTCGAGAAACTCCTCGCCGACTACCGGAAACTCCTTCGTGTGCGGCACCGCCGCCTCCGGGGCAAGGAATCCCTCGTGGCCCTCGATGTCCGCAAGCTCCAGCGCAGGCTCCCCCAGTCCTTCGACCTCGATCGCAACCCAGCGGAGACGCACCCCGGCCCGTTCGTCGCGAACGCGGCCATCCGCCTCATTCACCCAACCCGCTTCCCCATCGACCGCCTCCTCCGCCCGCTCGACGCAGCCTTCGTGCGGCAAAGGACCGCCCCAAGTCAAAAGGTCCCCGGCAACCCACCGCATCGGCCCACGCCAAGTTGAGGCGTCGCCTTGAGGGGCCTCGGCGCACAACGCAACCACAGTACCACCCTCCCCCATGGTGCATGGAATGAATTGACCGCATTGCCCCACGAGCCTCGTGGGTGCCTGTGAACCCCTCGACAGCGGCTTCGTCTCCAAGCGGCTCGGTGTCGTGCCCTACCCCGTGGAGGCGTCCCGATGGCCTCCACCCACCGCCGGGATCGCGCTCGCCCCAGGCCGCCTCGCTCCATGAGGGGCGCTTCGCCGCGCGACCATGGCCCCAGCATCCTGGCCCGGATGCACCCTAGCGCCCCCGGGCCTGCCCAGCGTGTCCCTCCCGCCCGCGCGGATCATTCGACGCGCACGGGTCGAGTCCCGGACGGTCCGCCAGGCGACCCGTTGCAGGAAGGCCGCCTCGTCCTCGCTCACTCTCTCCGGACGGTAGGTGGCGCCTTCGGGGGTCTGGCCGAAGAGCACGCCATGGATGACGCACGCCGCCAGGCACGTCCCATGGATGGTCTCGTGCTCAAGATCCCGTCCCAGCATGGCCAGGCCGGGACGGCCCTGTTGCGCCCGCTGAAAGGCCCTTCCCACGGCCGCCACTGGCAATCGCAAGGCTCCGGCCACCGTCCGATGCTCCCGCTCGATGTCTTCTAGGCCAATCCAGCCCAGCCGCTGGTACGGCCACGCCATGAGCCGCAAGGCCAACGGTTAGGATAACGCAGCCATGGAATCCTTCCGGGCCAGCCTCAAGCTGGAGCTCGTGTACTGGACGCGTCTCCTGACCCACACCGACGCCCACCAGCAGATCTTCGCCTCCATCGCCCGCTTCGATAACACCCAGCACCTCCACAGCGCCCTGGGCTACCTCTCGCCCGCCCAGCTCGAGCACCATTCCTCACCGAAAAACCCCTCCTTTTCCTGCCCGGTTCTTCGAGCCAAGCCCAGGTCGCTCGGCCTGGACGATCTTCCGCCAACACGACGCCCACAGGGCCCCAGAGCTGGTGGTCCGATGTCCTTGGAAGGGCCTGGCTCGGCTCCCGTCTCATTTTGGATCCGGCCGCCACACTTCGGCATTCCCTTCGGAACGCCGCCTTCCCTACCGTCCTGCCGTGCGTTTCAGGAAGGTGGCCTTGGTGGGCGTGGGCTTGCTGGGCGGCTCGCTGGGGCTTGCCCTGCGCGCCCGTGGCATCGCCGCGCACGTCGCAGGCCTCGTGCGACGCGACGCGTCCGTGCCGGAATGCACCGGCAAGGGCGCCGTGGACAGCGCCTCCACCCGGATGGCCGAGGTAGTGGAGGGCGCCGACGTCGTGGTCCTCTGCACGCCCGTGGGCGACATGGCCCGCGTCGCCCGCGACCTCGCCCCGTTCCTGTCACGCGACGCCTGGGTTACCGACGTGGGCTCGGTCAAGGCGACCGTGGTTCGGGAGGTGTCCCCCGTGCTGCCACCGGGCCGCTTCGTGGGCAGCCATCCCATGGCCGGGTCCGAGCAGGCGGGCGTGGGCGCGGCCCGCGCGGACCTCTTCGAGGGGGCGCGCTGCGCGGTGACGCCCGCGCCGGACGCAGTCCCAGAGGTCGTGGACGCCGTGGCGACCCTCTGGCGGGCGGTGGGGGCCGAGGTGGTGCGGATGTCGCCGGAGTCGCATGACGCCTGGGTCGCGCGCGCGAGCCACCTGCCGCATGTCCTGGCGGCGGTGCTGGCGCACGAGGTGTTGGACCCGCGGCACCCGGCCGAGGTGGGGCGCTTGTGCGCCACCGGCTTCCGGGACACGACGCGCGTGGCCGGCGGTCACCCGGGCATGTGGCGGGACATCCTGATGGGCAATCGTCCGGCCGTGCTGGCGGCCTTGGCCGACTGGCAACGCGATCTCCGTCAATTCGAGGCCCTCTTGGCCGCCGGGGACGAGGCGGGCATCGAACGCTTCCTCGCCGAGGCTCAGCAACGACGCAACGGGTGGGGCCGCCCCCTGCCCCACCCCGCCCCTGGATCCACCCAATGTTGACGCATCCTTTCCCCTCCCCCCGTCCCATGCCCCTGCCCGACCTCATCGAAATCGAGCCCCTCGCCGCCGCGCCCCGCGCCCAGGTCACCGTCCCCGGCTCCAAGAGCATCACGAACCGCGCCCTCGTGCTCGCCGCGCTGGCCAACGGCACGACGACCCTCCACGGGGCCCTCTGGAGCGAGGACACGCAGGTCATGGTGTCGTGCCTCCAGGCGATGGGCTTCGCGGTCCACGTGGGGCCCGACCCGGGCGACCCGGCGAACCGCGTGGTGCGCGTCGAGGGCCTGGGCGGGCGCATCCCCCGGGGCGGCACCCCGGAGCAGCCCCTGGAGCTGCACGTGGGCAACGCCGGCACCGCCGCGCGCTTCCTCTCGGCCATGGCCTGCCTGGGGGCCGGGTCCTATCGCTTGTCCGGCGTGCCACGGATGCACGAACGGCCCCAGGCCGCCCTCCTCCACGCGCTGCGCAGCCTCGGCTACCAGGTGGACGCCCCCAACGACCGGCTCCCCGTCGTCATCCATGGACATGCGGGACGCCGCCCCGGCGTGTGCCACGTGTCCATCGCCGAGAGCTCCCAGTTCGCGTCGGCCCTGCTGCTGTCCGCGCCCCGCGGCGGCTGGGAGGTCGTCGTCGAGGGGACGGCGGACGGCGACGAGGCGCCCTACGTCGCCATGACGTCGCGGTTGGTGGAGGCGTTCCCCTCCCAGGGCGGCAGGCTGGACATCGAGCCCGACGCGTCGAGCGGCAGCTACTTCTGGGCGGCCGACTGGCTCCTGCGCGGCGGGCGCCCGACGCCGGCCGACACGTCGCCCGTCGCGCGATGGCCGCGGTCCGGATGGCAGGTGGACGCGCGCTTCCCGTCGTTCCTGCCGATGCCGCCGGAGGTCTCGCGGGAGCGCCACCTGGGCGACAGCATCATGACCGCCATCGTCCTGGGGCCGTTCGCCGGGTATCCCGTCCGCTTCACGGACTTGGGCCGCCTGCGCGTGCAGGAATGCGAGCGGGTGGCGGCGCTGCGCGTCGGCCTGTCCCAGTGCGGGGCGACCGTCCACGAGGAGGGGGACACGCTCACGGTCCTGCCCTCCGCGTTGCACGGGGCCGAGATCGAGACCCACGACGACCATCGCGTGGCCATGTGCTTCGCCACGCTGGCGCTCCACGTCCCCGGCATCCGCATCCGCAACCCGCGATGCGTGCGCAAGACCTTCCCCAACTTCTTCCACAAGCTCGCCGCGCCGGCCCCGCACGGCCTCGGGGCCACGGTTCGCGACGCGCGGACGGGACGGCGGCTGGAGGGCGACGACCTGCTGGCCTGATGCGCACGGCCTCCCAGGGCGGTCGGCTGGTCCTGCCGCGCGTCGTCGCGATCGATGGCCCGAGCGCGTCCGGCAAGGGCACGCTTGCCCGGCGGCTCGCGGCGGAGTTCGGGTGCATCTACGTCGATAGCGGGGCGATGTACCGCACGCTGGCGTGGTGGGCGCTCCAGAGCGGCCTGCGCTGCGAGAAGCCCATGGAACGTGCCCACGAGGACGCCCTCGTGCGCCTGATGCGCCGATGGGACGCCCGCCTCCGCGTGATCGACGGCGCGGCATGGCTCACCGTGGGCGGCTACTTCCCCCGGGAGGAGATCCGCTCCGACCGCGTGGAGAAGGCCGTGCCGGTGGTGGCCCAGGTCACGCGCATCCGCGTTTGGATGGTGGCGCGCCAACGCGAATGCGCCGGCCTTGGCACCCTAGTCATGGAGGGACGCGACATTGGCACCGAGGTCTTCCCCCTGGCCCCGGTGAAGTTTTTCCTTGAGGCGGACGCCGCCGTGCGCCAGCAACGACTCGCCAGCCGGGGAAACGCAGGAAGCGTGGGGGCGGGCCGGGATGCGATGGATGCCACGCGCAGGAAGGGCGCCCTCTACCCGGCCCTGGACGCCATCCGCATCGACAACACGCACCAAAGCCCGGAAGAGACCTATGAAATCATGCGTGCCCACGTGGGCCGTCTGTTTGCTCCCGCGAAATAGCCGCGCCCTCGCGGCGGGCGTCGCGGGATGGATATCGTGGATGGCGCTGGCCGCCGCTCCCGCCGCAGCCCCCGGCGACGCCGTGGTCGTCCTCTACCGCGAGGGCAACGCCGATTCCCTCGACGTGGCGCGGCACTACGCGCGGGCACGGGCCGTGCCCGAGAAGAACCTGATCGGATTCAAGACATCGTCCGACGCCACGTTGACCCGTGCCGCCTACGAGGCGGAGATCCAGGAACCGCTCCTGCGTGAGCTGCAAACGCGAGGCCTTGCGCGGTTCGAGCCCGCCGGGCCGCCGCCCACGGCCGGGACGGCGGCGGTGAAGTCGCGCTGCACGGAGGCCTCCGTGCGTTGCCTCGTCCTGTCCTTCGGCATGCCCTATCGGATTGCCAACGACCCGAAGCGGCTCGGCGCCGAGACCAATTCCTTCCCGCAGCCCCTGCATCGCAACAACGCGTCCGTGGACTCCGAGATCTCGCTGCTCCCGATCGCGGGGCGCTATCCGCTCACGGGCATCCTTCCCAATCCCTTCTATGGGACGACGAACGCGGCCGTGCTCACGCCCACCAACGGCGTGTTCCTCGTCGGACGCCTGGACGGCCCCAGCCCCGCCATCGCCCGGCGCCTCGTGGACCACGCCCTGTCTTGCGAAACCAACGGCTTCATGGGCGAGGCCGTCTTCGACCTCCGCAACATCACCTCCGGCTCCTATCGCACCGGCGACCTGTGGATCACCAACGCCGCCGCCGCCGCCATCCGCACCGGCTTCACCACCCACGTGGACAACCTGCCTGCCACGCTCCCTGCCACCCAGCCCCTCCCCAACGTCGGCCTGTACTTCGGATGGTACACCCAGGACGTGGACGGGCCCTTCCGGCGCGACACGGTCGAGTTCCTGCCGGGGTCCATCGCCTATCACCTCCACTCGTTCAGTGCCGCCGAGCCCCGCAATCCCTCCAAGCACTGGGTCGGCCCCCTCCTCGCCAAGGGAGCCACGGTCACCTTCGGATGCGTGGACGAACCCTATCTCGAGTTCACCCCGAACCCCCATGCCTTCTTGGAGATGCTCGTCATCCTCGGGTACTCCGTCGGCGAGGCCGCCCTCGCCTGCCAGCCGAGCCTCTCCTGGGCCAGCGCCTTCTTCGGCGACCCCCTCTTCCATCCGTTCGACCCCGACCTCCGCGCCGCCGAGCAACGCCAAATCCAGTCCGGCAGCCCGGCCCAGGCCTGGACCATCCTTCGCCAGGTCAACATCCTCATCCAAAACGGACAGTCCTCCGCCGCCGTGCGCGACCAACTCGCCGCCTTTCCCCTCGCCACCAACCACCCCGTCCTCGCCGAAAAGGTCGCTCAGCTCTACGCCGCCGACTCCCGCCACAAGCCCGCCAGCGAATGGTTCCAGCTTGCCCTCGACCTCAAGCCCTCGCCCGAGCACCGGCTCCGCCTCCTGCTTTCCCTCGCCGATTCGCTCGCCTTCTCCCAGCAAGCCCCCAGGGCCGCCGCAACCCTTCGCACGGTTGAAACCCTCCGCCCCGACTACACCAACCTCCTCTCCTTTCGCCAACGCCAGCTCGACCTTGCCAAGGACACCCTCGACGTCGCCGACATGAAGCGCCTCCAGGACGAGGTCGTCCGCATCAAGTCGCCGCCGCCGGACGCGTTCAAGCCTGCCCCGCGCACGCGCTGAGGCGTCGCCGGTGAGGAGGCGTTTCGGCTGGGCGAGACGGCATGCCAAGGTCTGGAAAGACCGCCCGCACGGCCGCCCGGTCCTCCCGGTGGCGGCACGGGCCTCAGCCGACCGATGGGAAGGGCGTTTCCTCGTCTTGGCACCCTCTTTGACTGCCGATTTCAGGCTGAATCGGCCCGGATCAGGCAGTCCGGCAACCCATGGTGAGGAGCAGGTTCGCCCACAATGCCTGGTCCCCGGTCTGGATCGTCAGGACATGGTCTGGAGACTCCACGGCCTTGTAGAAGTCCCACTTCGAGATCGGCGTCGGCATCTGGACACCGCCCGCCCGACGGAGCACGCCGCGGAACTCCTCCCAGACCGGGGGCTCGCCCAGCCGCGCATAGGCGTCGTCCTCCGGGATACCCATCGTGTTCACCTCGTCCACGACCACCGCCAAAAGCAGGACCTCCAGCACCTGCGCCACGGTGACCAAGCCCGGCGCGAGGTTCAGGCTCACCACCCGCGCATTCGGGCCCTTCTTGGTCGAGACCGGGTAGTTGCCGTCGGCGATCAGGATGCGGGAATGATGCCCGGCACGGGCGAGGACTTCGTTGATCTCCGGATGAATCAAGGCGTGCT
>JBJSZF010000465.1:0-5399 GCA_046090125.1 Verrucomicrobiota bacterium | reverse complement strand
CCGAAGTCGCCCTTGGGGACGTGGTCGTGGATGCTGCTGTTGGTGGGCCTCACCCAGGCGCCGCTGCTGGCCGCGCTCGCGACCATTGGATGGTTCTTTGTCGTCCGCTGGCGGGCGCAGCCCTCGTTCACGTCCCTTCGGCCCTGGGCGCACAACGCCGTCCAATTCCTGCTCGTCGCGATGACGGCGGCGACGGTCGGCATTCTCCTCTTCGTCGTGGGCGAGGGCCTGCTGGGCAGCCCCCGCATGTTCATCCTCGGCAACGAGTCCACCCGCACGCTGCTGCGGTGGTTCGAGCCCCGCACGGGCGCGGCCCTCCCCGTATGCCACGTCTTCTCCATCTCCATTTGGTGGTACCGCCTTCTGATGCTGCTGTGGGCGCTTTGGCTGGCGTGGAACCTGTTGAAATGGCTGGCCAACGCGTGGCGATCCTTCGCGTCCGGCGGCATCCTGCGCCGGGGTGCACGGCCCACGGGGACCGGGGCAAAGGGGTCCGCCAACACGCCCTCCCAACCGCCCGCCTTGCCAACGCCGGCGTCGTGACGAGGCCGCCTCCGCCATGACCCGGTTGCAAAGTTCGCCAAAAACAACCTTGCCCGGGGGGCTGTCCTCCATATCCTCGCCACTCCTTTTCTAATTCAAGGAAGCGAATATGCGTCGTCCGAAGGGTATCAAGACCAAGAAGTCCGTGGCCAAGCGGTTCAAGATCACGGCCACCGGCAAGGTGCTCACGCGCCACGCCGGAAAGCGCCACCTCCTCTCCGGCAAGTCGTCCAAGCGCCGTCGGGCGCTGGGCGAGGTCAAGGAGGTCCACCCCACCGACGTGTACCGCATCAAGGCCAGCCTGCCGTTTTCCCACTAAGGTTCACCACCGGGCCGGCCGCCTCGCGCGACGTCCCACCTGTTTTATCAACCTCTGATCCCCTGATACTCCCATGCGTGTTACCAACGCCGCCGCCTCCCGCAAGCGCCGCAAGAAGATGATCGCCCGCGCCTCCGGCTTCCGGATGCGCCGCTCCAAGCTCTATCGCTACGCCAAGGACGCCGTCTATCACGGCCTGGTGTACTCCTTCCGCGACCGCAAGACCAAGAAGCGCAACTACCGCGCCCTCTGGCAGGCACGCATCAATGCCGCCGCACGCGCGGCCGGCACCACCTACAGCCGCTTCATGGAGGGCCTCAAGGCCTCCAATGTCGCCTTGGACCGCAAGGTCCTCGCCTTCATCGCCGCCACCGACGCCCCCGCCTTCGCCGAGCTCGCCAAGATCGCCAAGCAGGCCATGGAAACCAAGCTCGCCAAGGCCGCCTAGTCCCCCTCCAAGGGCCAGGCCCGGTTCCACGGGCCACGAAAAGGGCGGGCGTCCTGTTCCAGGGCGCCCGCCCTTCCCTTTATGTCACCCGGTTGCCTCCCCGCGCCCCTCGCCTCCCCCCTCGCCATCATGCCCCTCCTCGAAGAACTCGAATCGGCCAAGGTCGCCGCTCTCGCCGCCCTCGCTGCCGCCACAGACCTCCCCGCGCTCGACCATGCCAAGGGCTCCGCCATCGGCCCCGAGGGCCAGTTCACCCTTCTCATGCGGCGCCTCGGCTCGCTTCCCAAGGAGGAACGTCCCGCCGCAGGCAAGGCCTTCAACGCCGCCAAGGCCGAGATCGAGGCCCTCCTTGCCACCCGCCGCGCCGACCTCGAGCTGCGCGCCGCCCTGCCCCGAGAGCCCTTCGACTTCTCCGCGCCCGGCCGTCGCCGCGGCGTCGGTCGCCTCCACCCCCTCACCCAAGTCACCGACGACATCGTCCGCGCCTTCCGCAGGCTCGGATTCGCCGTCGCGGACGGCCCGGAAATCGAGGACGAGAAGCACTGCTTCGACGCCCTGAACACCCCCGCCGACCATCCGGCGAGGGACGCCCAGGACACGTTCTTCGTCGATGCCCCGGGACGCCCGCTCCTTCGCACCCACACCAGCTCGGTGCAGATCCGCGTCATGGAAACCATGCCGCCCCCCATCCGCATCGTCGTGCCGGGCCGCGTGTTCCGCCGCGACAACGCCGACGCCACGCACAACCCCACCTTCCATCAAATCGAGGGCCTGTACGTGGACCGCAACGTCACCGTGGGCGACCTCAAGGGCACCGTGGAGGCGGTCTTCCGCGAGGTCCTCGGCAACGACGTCCGGCTGCGCTTCCGGCCCCATTACTTCAGCTACACGGAGCCCAGCCTCGAGATCGACTTCACAAACGCCCTCGTCCGCAAGCTGGGCAAGGAATGGCTCGAGATCGCCGGGTGCGGCATGGTCCATCCCAAGGTCTTCGAGAACGTCGGCTACGACCCCGAGCAATGGAGCGGCTGGGCCTTCGGGTTCGGCATCGAGCGCATCGCGATGCTTCGCTACGGCATCACCGACATCCGGTCGTTCTACGAGAACGACGTCCGGTTCCTCCGCCAGTTCTAGGCCCCTTCCCTCCGCACCACCCCACAACCCGCCCCATGGCCATCGAATGCAACTGCGCGATGCTGATGCTCAAGGCGCGCCGTGACGGCGCCGCCTTCGCACGCTCGCTCATGCTTGGCCACCAAGGGCTCGGCCTCGGCGATGCCGCGTATCGCGCCTTCCACCATGCCTGCGGCTCCCGCGCCGCGTCGCCCCGGCCCGCCTACGCCGACGACCTCTTCTCGGCCCTTGGCGCGGACCAGGTCGATGTCATGGACTTTTCCAACTACGAGGGAGCCAACCTGCTCCACGACCTCAACCAGCCCATCCCGGCCCACCTGCACGGCCAGTTCGACGTCGTGGTCGATGGCGGCACCCTCGAGCACGTCTTCAACGTCCCCGTCGCCCTCCGCAACATCATGGAGCTGCTCCGCCCCGGCGGACGCTTCCTCTCCGCCACCATTCCCAACAACTGGTGCGGCCACGGCTTCTACCAGTTCTCCCCGGAACTCTTCTTCCGCGTCTTCTCCCCCGACAACGGCTTCCGCGTCGAGGGGATGTTCATGGCCGAGATCGACGGCTCCCAATGGTGGTCCGTGCGCGACCCCGCCGCCGCCCGGTCCCGCGTCGAGCTCGTCAACGACCGCCCCGTGTACCTCCTCGTCCAAGCGATCAAGGAGGCCGTCGTGCCCGTCTTCTCCAAGACGCCCCAGCAAAGCGACTACGTCGTCGCATGGGCCGGAGACCACGGCCCCGCCCGCCACGCCGGCTGGAAGCAACGCCTCCGTTCCCTGCCCATCCTTCGTTCCCTCGACGCCGCCCACCGCCGCCGCCAGGTCCGGCGCTGGGCCTCCTTCGACAACCCCAACCTCTACGCCCCCTTCACACCACCCGTCCGCCTCTAGGCCCCCGCCCCGCCCTCTTTCCCATGAAAGTCACCCTCAATTGGCTCCAGGAACTCGTGGACTTCGATTGGTCGCCCGCCGACCTCGCCGAACGCCTCACCATGCTCGGGCTCGAAGTCGAGGGCGTCGAAGCTCGCCCCGCCGACTTCGCGGGCGTCGTCGTCGGCCATGTCCTGTCCCGCGACCCTCATCCCAACGCAGACCGCCTCTCCGTCTGCCGCGTCCACGATGGAACGGGCGAGCGCCAGATCGTCTGCGGTGCCCAAAACTTCAAGGCCGGCGACAAGGTTCCCCTCATCCTTCCAGGAGCCACGCTCCCGCCCAAGCCCGGCGACGCCCAGCCCTTCACCATCAAGGTCGGCAAGATCCGCGGCGTCGAGTCCCATGGCATGATGTGCTCCGCCGACGAGCTCGGCATCGACCCCGACGCCATCGGCCATGCCCTCGAGGATGGACTCCTCATCCTCAAGCCCGAGGCCCTCCCCGGCCAATCCCTCGCCGCCTACCTGGGCCGCCCCGGGGCCGACGTCATCTTCGACCTCGAGGTCACCCCCAACCGCCCCGACCTCAACTCTGTCGTCGGAATTGCCCGCGAGATCGCCGCACTGACCGGCAACCCCCTGCGCCCCCTCGAAACCACCTACCCGGTGGCCCCCGACGCACCCCCGGTCGATCAACAACTCGCCGTCCGCATCGACGCCCCCGAGGCCTGCCACCGCTACACCGCGCGCATCCTGCGCGGCGTCCGCATCGGCCCCAGCCCCGGCTGGCTCCAGGCACGCCTCGCCATGGTCGGCCTCCGCCCCATCAACAACGTCGTGGACGTCACCAACCTCGTGATGCTCGAGACCGGGCAGCCCCTCCACGCCTTCGACCTTCGCCTCCTCGCCCGCGACGCCCACGGCATCCCCACCGTCGTCGTCCGCCGCGCCGCCGAGGGCGAGTCCTTCACCACCCTCGACGGCGTCGCCCGCAGGCTCGCGCCGGAAATGCTCCTGATCGCCGACACTGAAAAGGGCATCGCCCTCGCCGGCGTCATGGGCGGCGCCAACACCGGCATCCAACCCGACACCACCGACGTCCTCGTCGAGAGTGCTTGGTTTGATCCCGTCAATATTCGCCGCACCAGCAAGGCCCTCGGGCTGCGCACCGACGCCAGCTACCGGTTCGAGCGCGGAGCCGACGTCGAGGCGGCCGACCTCGCCAGCCGCCGCGCCACGCGCCTCATTTTGGAGCTGGCGGGCGGATCCGCCGACGCCGGCGTCTTGGACGCTTGGCCCGTCCGCGTGCCCCGCAAGGAAATCACCCTGCGCCCCATGCGCGTGCGACAGGTGCTCGGCATTGAAATCCCCGAGGACCAAGTGTGGCGTCACCTGTCGGCGTTGGGTCTGGAAGGCCCGCTCGAAGGCGCTGGGGCCGGCTCGCGTTGGCGCGTCCCATCGTGGCGGGTGGACCTGAAGCAGGAGATCGACCTCGTCGAGGAGGTCGTCCGACTCCATGGCGTGGACAAGATCCCGTCCACGCCGCCGCGCGGAGCCAAGGGACAGCACCCCTTCGACGCGACGTACGACGTCTGGATCGAGCTCCGGCGATTGCTCGCGGGCCTTGGCCTCTCCGAGACCCAGGGCCAAACCCTCGTCGCGGGCGACGCCGCCCGCGCCGTGTCCCCCGCCGTCGTCGCCCTTGCCAACCCGCTCAGCAGCGACATGGACGTGCTGCGCCCCTCACTGTGGCCCGGATTGCTTCACATCCTTGGCCACAACAGCGCCCGGCGGAATCCCGACGCCCGCCTCTTCGAAATCGGGCGCGTGTTCAACGCCGTCGAACGCGGCGTGACCGAGGGCTGGCGCCTCGCCATCGCCCTCACCGGGGCCCGCAACCCCGCCTTCTGGACCGGGGCCGAGCGCGACGCCAAGTCCGACCTCGCCGATCTCAAGGGCGTCGTCGAGGAGGTCCTCGAATGGTTCGGGCTTCGCGGCGTCACGTTCCCCCGCAGGCCCGAGCCCACCCCCCTCTTGGTCGAGTCCGCCTCCATCGCGCTCGGCGGCAAGCTCGACCTCGGCCAACTGGG
>JBJSZF010000464.1:0-2621 GCA_046090125.1 Verrucomicrobiota bacterium | reverse complement strand
TGAGGCGATCCACCAACGACGGCAACGCGAGGTCAACGCGGCGGTGTACCAAGATCTTGGACTGGTGTTTGGCGACGGCGGCTCTGGGGCGGGATAAGCGGGTCGCGTCGCGGCTGCTGCCATGGAGCGCGCTGGCTTTGGCGTGGGCCATGGTCATCCTGAAATCGGCCGTCAAAGAGGGTGCCAAAACGAGGAAACGCCCTTCCCATCGGGTCGGATGGGCTGATGGACAGGAACCCAGGGGCTCACCCTGCGGGTGAGGTCGAGGTAGGCCCGGTTTGACTGTAGGCCGGGTCCCCTGACCCGGCGCACGGGGCAGGAGGCCTCGCCGCCGCCGCGTGAGGGCACGCGGCCTACAGACGGACCCACTGCCGTTTCTACGTGCATCCCCTCCTTCGCGGGGACGACGCGAGGATCAGTGGCTGAGTTGCCGGGCGGCGGCGGTACGAAGGCGCGGGTCCGGAGAGGCGACGAGGGTGGCGAGGAGGTCGGCGGCGGGCTTGCCGAACGCCTCGTGCAGCCAGGCGGCCTCGAGGGTGGCGCGCGGGTCCTTCTGGACGACGAGCCAGGGCTTCACCGCCTTGAGGACGGCGGGGCCGCGTTGCCTCAGGACCACGCGCGCCTGTTCCTGGTCCCAGCCCGAGGACGACAGCGTGCGGTCGAGCAGTTGCTCGTCGGAGAGCTTGGACAGGTCGCGACGGGTGGCCTTGGGCGTGCCCTTGGGCGCGACGCGCCAGATGCGGCCGTGCTCGTGGTCGCGGCGCGGGTCGCGGAAGTCCACCTCGCCGTGCTGGATGATGGGGTTGGACCAGTCGGCCACGTAGAGGGCGCCGTCGGGCCCGAAGCGCAGGTCGATGGGACGGAACGTGACGTTGGTGGAACGAAGGAGGTCCGGCATCTCCACGGTCTGGAAGGTGGAGCCGGCGTCGCGGAGGGCGAAGCGCACGACGCGATGGGCGCGGAAGTCGCACGTGATGAGGTTGCCTTGCCAGTCCTTGGGGAAGGCGGGGCTGTGGACGCGCTCGAGGCTGGCGAACTTGGGGTAGTTGCCGGGGCTGATGGAGTCGGCCTCGCGCCGCATGTCGGAGTAGGTGAAGTAGGTGGCCCCTTCCATGGCGTGGTAGATGCCCTTGCCGCCGGCGCCGTCGGTGAAGAAGGAGTTGCCGTGCTGGTCCCAGTGATGGCCCCAGGGGTTGCAGCCGCCCTTGGTGAAGATCTCCATGTGGAGGGTGTCGGGGTTCAGGCGCCAGATGCCGGCCGAGTTGAGGCGGGCGACGCCATGGGGCGTCTCGATGTGGGAATGGGTGTAGATGGACTGGTTGAGGTACATGTGGCCGTCGTAGCCCCAGCGCAGCGTGTGGAGGTTGTGGTGCGTGTCCTCGGTCCCGAAGGACGAGAGGACGATGCGGCGGGTGTCGGCCTTGCCGTCGCCGTTGGTGTCCTGGAAGTGGACCAGTTGATGGCTGGCGGCCACGTACACGCCGCCCTTGTTGTCCGGCAGGATGCCCGTGGGGATGAGCACGCCCTCGGCGAACACGGTGGACGTGTCGGCCTTGCCGTCGCCGTCGGTGTCCTCGACGACGATGGCGGCGTCCTCGGCCTCCTGGCCGGGGCGGATCTGGGGATAGACGCGGGAGCTGGCGATCCAGAGGCGGCCCTGGGCGTCCCAGTTCATCTGGATGGGCTTGTAGAGCTGCGGGTTCTCCGCCCACAGCGTGACCTCGAAGCCCTCGGGCACGGTGAACGTCGGGATGGGCTGGGACTTGAAGTTGGGGTCGGGATGCGGCGCGCGGGCGGCGGGACCCGTGAGGCGTTGGACCTCGGCCACGACGTCGGCCGGGGGTTGGCTGCCCACGCGCAGCTTGGCGATGCGGGCCTCCCACTCGGCGATCAGCGGGTCGAACTGCGGGATCTCCACGGCGTTGCGGCCCTGCTCGTGCTTCCGGAAGCCGAACAGGTACGTCCAGTTGGCCGGGCGCCAGCGGTGGAAGAACCACTCGTTCTTCTTGCGAATGGCGGCCAGCAAGGGCTCGGACGCGGGCTCGGGAGCCTTGCCGGTGAGGTCCTCCACGAGGGCATGGGCGAGCTTTTGGTAGCCCATCTCGTTGAGGAGGACCGGCTGGTCCCAGAGCACCATGCGCAGCCGGGCGATGTTGCGGCTCAGGGCGAGCACGTCGGAATAGGCCGCCCCCCGCTCCTGGGCGAGGGTCTTGGCGGCGTCGGCCATGGCGTCGAGCGCGCGGCTCCGGGCCGAGTCGGGGCGCTCCCCGAACTGCTGCAAGGGGGAGAGCAAGACGAAGCGGACCTTGCCCCCGCCCACCTCGTTGATGGCGTCCATGAGGCGCGCCAGCTCGGACTTGTGGCGCGGGGCGGCCTCGGCCCCGCCTTCGAGGGCGGCCGTCATGCCATACGAGAGGACCGCCACCGTGGGACGGGCAATTGCCACCTGCTCCTTCACGCGCTTGAGCCACTCGGAGTCGGGCTTGTTCCAGTCGAAGGAGGCGCGGGCCTTGCCCGTGGGGGTGTCGCCGGCCCAGGCGAGGTTGCGGAAGGTGATGTTGCGGTCGGAGAACTTGCGGGTGAGGGCGGCCTCGAGATGGCCGTAGTCGCCTTCGCGTTCA
>JBJSZF010000463.1:0-10158 GCA_046090125.1 Verrucomicrobiota bacterium | reverse complement strand
CGTCGCCGGGCAGGCGCGCACTATGGATGCCCCGTGGTGCGCGTGGAGGGCAGCGGCGAAGGAATGCCGGAGGCGTTGGTCCGCATCGGACGCGAGCATCAGGTGGAGGGTTGGGTTTCCATGCGCCCGTGCGTGGGCCCGCTGGCCGACCAGATGGACGCGATGGAGGGAGCCATGGCTTCCGCAGGAATGGCCCTGCGGTGGTGTCGGCGCGCGTGGGACGAGGCGCTGTGGCCGCACGCGCAGTCAGGCTTCTTCCCGTTCTGGGAGAAGGTGGGCGCGCGGCTTTCGCGGGCGCGGCGCGGAGGAACGATTCAAGGGGAGCTGGCGCTTTGAAGGGCACGGGCAACAACCGCGTGCAGGTGGTGTGGTTCAAGCGGGACCTCCGCGTGCGGGACCATGCGCCCCTGTCCGGCGCGGCGGCGGAAGGCCCCGTGCTGGGCTTGTACCTGTACGAGCCCGAGCTGTTGCAATCGCCCGACTGGGACCCGGTGCACTCGGCGTACATCGAGGACGCGTTGCGCACGCTGGAGAGGTCCTTGGCGGAGCGCGGCGTCCGATTGGTCACGCGCCATGGGGAGGCCGTGGAGGAACTGGAACGTCTGCGGCGCGAGGTGGGCTTCGAGGCGCTGTGGTCGCACGAGGAAACGGGGAACCGGGTGACGTTTGACCGGGACGTGCGGGTGGGGCGTTGGTGCCGGGTACAGGGGGTGCGTTGGGTGGAGGTGCGCCAGGATGGCGTGGTCCGGCGATTGCGTGACCGAAACGGTTGGGCGGAACGATGGAATGCGAGGATGGGCGGTGTCCCCGTGGCGGATCCTGGGCGGATGCGTGGAATCGCCGCGGAAGGCCTGACGAGCGCCGGCGTTCTCGGGCCGCGCGAGCTGGGCCTCGGCATCGTCGCGGGACGCGACATCCAATCGGGTGGAGAGCCCGCCGCGTTGCAGACGTTGGCGAGCTTCCTGTCGGGGCGCGGGGTGGCGTATCGCACGGACATGTCCAGCCCGGTGACGGCATGGGCCGGTTGCTCGCGCCTGAGCGCACACCTTGCATGGGGCTGCCTCTCGATGCGGACGGTGCACCGGGCGGCGACGGAACGAGCCGAGGCCCTGCGGTGGACTCGCACTTCGGGGGCCGAGGTGGACGGGCGTTGGTGGGGATCGCTGTCGAGCTTCCAGGCTCGGCTTCGTTGGCATTGCCACTTCATGCAGAAGCTCGAGGACGAGCCGAGGATTGAGTTCGAGAACTTCTGCCGCGCGTACGACGGGCTGCGCGAGCCGTTCACGGAGACGGACGAGGGCCGTGCACGGCTGGGCGCGTGGATCGAGGGACGCACGGGCTTTCCCATGGTGGACGCCTGCATGAGGGCGGTCAGGGCGACGGGGTGGCTGAACTTCCGGATGCGCGCGATGGTCATGAGCTTCGCGAGCTACGCCCTGTGGTTGCATTGGCGGCCGACGGCGCTGCACCTCGCACGGTGCTTCACCGACTTCGAGCCGGGCATCCACTTCAGCCAAGCCCAGATGCAATCGGGGACGACCGGCATCAACACGCTGCGCATCTACTCCCCGGCGAAGCAGGTGGTGGATCACGACCCCAAGGGCGTCTTCATCCGCAGGTGGGTGCCGGAACTCGCGGACGTGCCGGACACGTTCCTGCCCGCGCCCGAGCGGATGTCACTCGCCCAGCAGGAACAGGCCGGGTGCGTGATCGGGCTAGACTACCCGCGTCCCGTCGTGGGCATCCAGTCCGCCGTGGCGGAGGCGAAGCGGCGGATGCTGGCCGTGCGCGGCGGCGCGGCGGCACGCGAGGAGGCCCGGCGGGTGTACCTGCGGCACGGCAGCCGAAAACGACCCACGCACCGGGGCGGCGCGGCGGACGCACGGTTGCGCGAGGGCCTGATGGGGCAGGACGGGCCGTCCGACGGGCCCGGCGAGGGCTGGGTGCAGCGGGAGTTGTTCGGCTGAACCCCTGCCTCGTGAAGCCGGATGGCCGGCGGGCCGGTGCCTGAAACGCAGGACCGCTACCCCTTCCCAAGCGCCTCGGCGCGGCCCTTGGGGGTGCGGCCCAGGCCCTCCCGCAGGCTCCGCTCGAGAAACGGCCCGACGATGCGCGCGGCGGCAGGATCGGCGTGGAGGGTGGCAAGGTCGGGCCAACCTGATTCGAGAAGTCCGGCAAGAAGGTCTTGGACGGCGGGGGGGAGCCGAGCCTCGCCCAGGTCGGGTTCGAGGCCAAGGCATGCCAGCAGCTTGATCTCGAATGCATACAGGGCCCGCGCGGCGGGCGCATGCCCCACCAAATGGTCCACGAAGCCCGTCATCAGGTCGTGCAACTCCGGGATGGGCGTGTCGGGCTCGGTCCCCAACTCGATGGCGTGCACGGCATACGACGCCATGGCCAGCAAGGTGAGGTCCCGCGCCAGCGCGTCCCGTCGGCATGTCACCACCACCTCGCGCAAGGCGTGCAACGTCGAACGCGTGGACCGCACCAGGCTGAGGTCGGCCGACACGAACAGGTCGAGCTTGCCGAGAAAGGGGGACTTGGGCCTGCGTGCGCCCTTGGCCACCGTGGCGACGCGGCCCATGCCTGCGGCCAGCCAGTGCACGACGAGGCTCGACTCGGAAAGGGATCGGACGCGGAGGATGATGCCGTGGTCCCGGTCGTCCATGGAGGGCGTTGGCGACGTCGCGACCTACCGGTGGGACGCGGACGGGGTGCGGCGACGCGGGGAACCGGCAAGACGCGAGGACCGCGGCCGGAGTTGCAAAGCGCCCGGTGCCAGTTGCTCGGAAAGGCGACGAAGCAGGGCCGCCTCGCGGCGCTTCATGCGGCGACGGGCCGCCGGCGCGAGGTCGTCCTCGCCCGCCAAGTGAAGCAGGCCATGGATGATGTATCGGCCCAGCTCGGCCTCCCACGTGGTGCGGAACGCGGCGGCCTGCTCCACGGCGTCGGGAATGGAGATGAACATCTCCCCAACGAGTCGCTCCGGGTCGGATCCGTGGTCGAACGTGATGATGTCGGTGGAGCCCTCGTGCTGGAGGAACTGTTGGTTGAGTCGGGTCATCTCGCGGGTTCCGACCAGATGAATGGCGACGTGCCCATCGCAACGAAGGGCATGGAGGGCCGCGAGGGTCCACCGGCGGACGGCGGCGAGGGAAACGCGTTGGAGGGACTGGCGGTTGGACACGGCCACGCGGGGACGTGGCACGTTCGGCGAGGGCGGCTGGGCGGACGAGAGGGGCGAGGGAGGCACGCGAAGGAGGATGGAAGCCTAGGCCGGGGGCTGGGTGCCGCGGTGTCGTTCGTAGGCGTGAACGATACGCTGCACGAGGGGATGCCGGACGACGTCCTTCTTGTCGAAGGTGACGAGCGAGATGCCCTCGACGTCCTGGAGCGCCTGGGCCGCCTCGATGAGGCCGGAGCGCTTGTTGCGGGGGAGGTCGATCTGGGTGGGGTCGCCCGTGATGACGGCCTTGGAGCCAAAGCCGAGGCGCGTCAGGAACATCAACATCTGCTCGCCCGTCGTGTTCTGGGCCTCGTCGAGGATGATGAAGGACTGGTTCAGGGTCCGGCCGCGCATGTAGGCCAACGGCGCAATCTCGATGACCGCCTTCTCCATGCTGCGCTGGATCTCGTCCGCCGGCATCATGTCGTGCAGCGCGTCGTGCAAGGGTCGGAGGTACGGGTCGAGCTTCTGGTAGAGGTCCCCGGGAAGGAACCCAAGGGCCTCGCCCGCCTCGACGGCAGGGCGCGTGAGGATGATGCGGCCAACCTTGCCCTCCTTGAGGGCGTTCACCGCAAGGGCCATGGCCAAGTACGTCTTCCCGGTGCCGGCAGGGCCGATGCCAAACGTGACGTCATGGTCGCGGATGGCCTCGACGTAGCGGCGTTGCCCCACGGTCTTGGGATAGACCGGCGCCTTCTTGGTGGACGTGGCCAGCTTCTGGCTGAAGAGGTCCTGCAGCGCCTCGGAACCATCATGACGCGCCACGTGCAGGGCATGGGTGAAGTCGCGGGCGCGCGTGACGTTCCCGGCCTTTTGGTGCTCGCCCAACGTGTGGAAGAGCTGCCGCGCAGTGGCCACGGCCGCCTCGGGCCCCTCGATGCGAACCATGCCGTCGCGGACGGTGACCTGGACGCCCAGCTCCTTCTCCATGGACTTGAGGTTGCGTTCGTCGCCGCCAAACACGGCCTGCGCGGCGCGCGCGTTCTCGAAGTGGATCGTTTCCGTCGTCATGTCCAACCAACAGCAAACAGCAACGCCATGGCGGGGGCAAGGAGAGCCACGAGGCACCCCGGGCAAGTGCCCGCAAATCTAGGGCAACGGCCCGGCGGACGCGTCGCTTGATGCCCCGGGGGAACGACAACAGCTTGGGCGCGATGAGCAAGATCGTGGGCATCGACCTCGGCACCACCAACTCCCTCGTGGCCGTCGTGGACTCGGGCATCCCCTACGTGATCGCGGATGGCGACGGCCAGCGCCTCACGCCGTCCGTCGTCCATGTCCCGGCGCAGGGCGCGCCCGTGGTGGGACGCCCGGCGCAACGGGTGCGTGCCCTGCACCCGGCCGAGACGGTGTACTCCGTGAAGCGCTTCATGGGCCGCCGCGGCGCGGACATCCCGCGGGACGACCTCGACGTCTCCTACCCGGTTCGCGGTGAGGGCGCCGGCCCGGTCACCATTCCAATCCATGGCCGTGATTGGACGCCCGAGGAGGTGTCGGCGGAAATCCTCCGGAAGCTGAAGGCCGACGCGGAGGCAGCATTGGGGGAGCCGGTCACCCGGGCGGTCATCACGGTGCCGGCGTACTTCAACGACGCCCAACGCAACGCGACGGTGAAGGCGGGCGAACGGGCGGGCTTGACCGTGGAACGTATCGTCAACGAACCCACCGCCGCCGCACTGGCCTATGGCTTGGACAAGCTGCGCGACCGCTCCCGCATCGCCGTCTATGACCTCGGCGGCGGCACCTTTGACCTGTCCATCCTCGAGCTCAACCAAGGCACCTTCCAGGTCCTCGCCACGCACGGCAACACCCGCCTCGGCGGCGACGACCTCGACCGTCGGGTGACCGACCACCTCGTCGCGGAGATCCACGCAGCGCACGGTCCCGACCTGTCCAAGGCCGGCCCGGAAGCCGCGCTGGGTTCGATGCGGGCGCGGGTTCGAGAGGCCGCCGAACAGGCCAAGATCCGCCTGAGCACGGAGGACGAGGTGGACGTCGCCATCCCGTTCCTGACCCCGTCCTTCAGCTTCTCGTGCCGCCTCTCGCGTGCCCGGCTCGAGGCCCTCACCCGGGACATCGTGGAACGTACGCGCGCGCATTGCCTGCGGGCGCTGGCGGACGCGCGGGTGGAGGCCAAGGACCTCGACCAGGTGGTGCTCGTCGGCGGGCAGACGCGCATGCCGCTCGTGCGACGGCTCGTGTCCGAGTGGTTCGGGTGCGCCGAGTTCGAGGAGGTGCGCGGCGACCTGCGCCTCGGGGAGGATCATCACAAGGCCCAGGGGCCCGCGTTGAACACGGGCATCCACCCGGACGAGGCCGTGGCGCTTGGTGCCGCCATCCAGGCGGAGATCCTCGCGGGCGGCTTCCGCAACCTGTTGCTCCTCGACGTCACCCCGTTGTCCCTCGGCATCGAGACGTTCGGCGGCCTGATGAACGTGATCATTCCGCGCAACACCACCATCCCCACCAAGGCGGGCGAGCTGTTCACGACCGCCGTGGACAACCAGCGGTCGATGCTCATTCACGTCCTGCAAGGCGAACGCGAGCGCGCCACCGACAACTGGTCGCTGGGCCGCTTCGAGCTCGAGTTCGAGCCCGCGCCCAAGGGCGTGCCCCGCGTCGGCGTCCAGTTCGAGATCGACGCCAACGGCATCCTCCACGTCCTCGCACGGGACGTCCGCACCGGACACCAGAAGGTCGTGGGCATGAAGTCGGCCGTGGACGTGGACGACGCGGACGTCCAGCGGATGGTCGAGGAATCCGTGGCCCACGCCTTCGACGACCTGCGCGCCCGGCAATGGATCGAGGCCAAGCTTCGGGCGGGCGAGACCCTCGGGGCCACGCGCAAGACGATGGCGGAGTACGACGCGGACCTGGACCCGGAGTACCGCGGGCAAATCCACGCCGCTTTGGAGGCGGTGGAGGCCGTGTTGGCCGAGGAAAACCCGCGCACCAAGACCGGCGACGCGGCGCGACTCAAGGCCGCCACGGCCGCCTTGGACGAGGTCACGCGCCCCCTTGCGGAGCACGCAATGGACCAGGTCATGGAGGCCATGCTCAAGAAGAAGGGCCTGATCGCCTAGGAGCCGCGCCACGCCACGACAGCCCGTGCACCGCCCCGGTTCAGGTCGGACCCAAGGCACGCTTGCCTGGCAACCAACGAACCCTACCCGATAGCCCGCCCTGGCGAGGTTGGCGGGGTCCGGCATCCCCCTAGCGCACCTTCTGGCGAAGGCGGGCGATGGCCCGATGCACGCCGGGATGTTCGGGCGCCAGTTCCAGGGCGCGTTGCAGTGGACGGGCTGCGTCCTGGAACCGGTCCTGCTGCAAGTAGGCGTTGCCCAGGTTGAGCCATGCCTCGGTGTAGCCCTCGCGAAGCTCCGTGGCTTGGACGAAGTGCGGGATGGCCTCGTCCACGCGCCCGGCAAGGGCCAGCGTGGTCCCCAGGTTGTTGTGAGCCGAGGCATTCGACGGAGCGTGGAGGATGGCTTCCTCCAAGTGCTGGATGGCCTCCGTCGGGTGCCCCGCCTTGCGCAGAAGGTTCCCCAGGTTGTTGTGGGCCTCGGCGTATTCCGGGACGATCCGCACACACGCCTGGTAGTGCAGGATCGCATCGTTCGTCCGGCCCAGCTCCGCCGCGACGAAGCCCGCGTTGAAATGCAGGTCCTCGTCCTCGGGCTTCACCTTGAGCAACGCCGTCGCCATGTCCCATGCCTCCGGAAACCGACGCGCCCGCATCAGGCCCTCGAGTTGTTCCATCGTTGGCTCCGCCAGCGAGCCGACCGTGGCAACCGACCCGTTGGTGCTCGTCGCCGCCGTGTTCGTGGAACGGAGGGCGGCATCGGCGGCCCCCGTCGCGGGACGACTCGTCCCTCCGCTCGCCCCCGACGGCCCCGCTTCGCCACATCCCAGCAAGCACGCCATCAACCCAAACGCCAACCCGTGGACGCTCCATCGCATCCGCCATGCCTTACCCCCGCACCCGTTCCATGGCGAGGCACGATTGCGTCCACTCGCTCGCGCGACACCGGCACCGTTGACAACGGCCGCCCGTCCCGGCGGCCTTTCCCCATGAACCGTCGCCCCATGGCCTTCGCCGCAACGGGGGTCGCCCTCCTTCTAACCGGGTGCGCCCATGTCGGAGCCCCACCCGAAACATGGGTCGCGTGGCGACATCAGCGCGTCGAGGAGATCGGGGGTCCCAAGGGTTGGGCCTCCCTCGCGGGACTCCACTGGCTCGCGCCCGGCACGCACCCCATCGGATCCGACCCCGCCAACGCCATCCTCCTCCCGGCCAGCGCCGCCCCGGGCCACGTCGGCATCCTGCAAGTCGAACCAGGCCGTGTCGTGTTCACGCCGTCGGCAGAACCGTCCATCACGGTGGACGGCCGCCCGATCGACGCCGGAACCCCTTGCGTGCTCCAACCGGACCAACCGGGGCCGCCCACCGTCGTCCAATCCGGCCGTGCCACGTGGTGGGTCATCGCGCGGGGAGATCGCCGGGGCATTCGTGTGCGCGACCCCGGTGGCCCCGGCCGGGCGGCGTTCAAGGGCATCAACGTCTTTCCCTACGATCCACGCCTGCGCGTCGAGGCACGCCTGGAACCGTTCCCGGAGCCTCGCCCGGTTTCCGTGCCGGACGTGGCGGGCAACATCGCCACGGAAACGGCGCCGGGCATTCTCGTCTTTCGCCTGAACGGCCAGGAGGCGCGCCTGATGCCCGTGGAGGATCGCGAGGCCCACGACTGGTTCCTCAACTTCCGCGACGCCACCTCAGGACACGGGACCTATCCGGGCGGACGGTTCCTGCACGTCCCCAAGGCCGGGGCGGACGGGCGGGTTGTCCTCGACTTCAACCACGCCTACAACCCGCCGTGCGCCTTCACGGCGTTCGCCACGTGCCCGCTGCCGCCGCGCACCAACTGGCTCGCCATCCCCATCCAGGCGGGCGAGCACTACACCGCGCCTCCGGGAGGCGGGCATTGACCCGCGCCCGCTCCGTCACTTCGACGGGATCACGTTCAGCGTGAACCACGCCGACTCGTGCAGCAGCGGCTCGCCCGCCTTGCTCCGCAACCCCGGGAACTTCAGCTCGTGGATGTGTCCCTCCACGAGGTCCATGTCCAAGTGCAGCGTCCGGCCATCCGCCGACAACCGCGTCGCGTGCACCGCCGGCTTGCCCTTGTCCACCTCCGGCGACCCGTAGTCCGCCCGGTACAGGTACGTGAAGTTCTCCGCCGTCACCGAGGTGGTCGTGGCCGACGCGGGATCCACGGGCTCGGTGAAGGTGAGGACGAAGCCCTTGGGCTGGCTGTGGATCTCCAAGATCTCGAACGGCGTCTTCCCCGTCCAAGCCAGCCGCTGCAACGCAAACGGCTTCCCGCCGCGCGCGCCCCACCCGCGGTCCGTGCCCCCCACGAACAACGATCCGTCCGGGGCCTGCTCCAGGCTCAACGAACCGGAGGCCAACCCCTCGCGGAACGGCAGGCACGCGCCTTGGTACACGCCATCCACCTGCTCCAGGCACACCCGCATCACCGTGCTCCACGTCTGGTCGCCCACGAACATCTGGTTCTGGAACGGCCCGAACTTTCCGCCCGAGCCATCCGTCGCAATGCCGCTCGCGCTCTGGCCCATCTTCCCATACGGGAAGCCCACGGCCGGCGGCACGAACTCCTTCATCTTCTTCCACTCGGTCGCCACACGGCTGTTCGACTTCGGATCCGCCGGGCGCGCGCCCAGGTTCGACGCCAAGGAGTACCACTTGTTGCCCGTCGGGTTGCCCACGAACCCGCCCGGCTTCAGGTGCTTCAGCCAACACGTCCCGTTCCAGGGCCCTTGGTTGTCCGTGTAGAACATGTCGCCCAGGTGATTCGTCCCGATGCCACCCGGCGAACGAATGCCGCTCGTCGTCGGGAGCACCTTGCCGTCCGGCGTCGCCCGCAGGCACCAGCCGCGGAACTCCGTCTCGCTCGTGAACGAGCCCGTCAGGCACAGCACCACCCAGATGTTGCCCTCGCGGTCGAACTTCGACCCAAACGCGTACTCGTGGTAGTCGCCGGTGATGCCCCACCCGTCCGCATAGGTCTCGAACACGTCCGCGCGGTCGTCGCCGTTCGTGTCCTTCATCCGGGTGATCTCGCCGCGCTGCGTCGCGTAGAACCAACCGTCGCCGCGCGTCGTCAATCCCAGCACCTCGTGCAACCCCTGCGCGTAGCGCGTGAACTTCACCGTGGCGGGCGTCGGCGGCTCCCCATACGCCCCGTCCACGAACCAGATCTCCCCCAGGCGTGTCGAGACCGCGAGGCGGTCCTTGCCGAACACCTGCACCGCGCCCGCCTCCAGCACGATCCCCGCGGGGATCGGCACCGTCAGCAGCCGCCAGTACTCGTTCTCGCGCTCGGCCTGCGTCGCCGCCGTCATCATGCCCGCGCCCATCGCGCCCACGACGCACGCCATGCCCGCCACGCGCGCCCAAGCCCCCATCGCCTTCGTCATCGTCTTCATCTCGTCGCCTCTCTTCGTTGTTTTGCCTCGCGCCTCCCCACCGTCACCACGTGATTTCCTGCACCAGCCGCCCCGGCACCTTCACCGGAACCCGAAGCTCGCGCCCCTGCACCACCGGAGGCCCGTCCGTCCCCGTGAACTTCATGCGAGCCTTGCCATCCACCACGAACACGCCGTCCGCACCCGGCTTGATCTCCCCCACCGCCGCGCGGAACCACCAGCCGCCGCCGGCCTCGCCCGTCACGTCCAAGGTCCGCGTCAGCACCACGTCCACGTCCACCACCTTCGGCAGCGGCGTGTCCACCACTTCCACCCCGGCCCCGACCCGATACCGGAACGACGGCCGCCGCACGGCATCCAGCGTGGAGCCCAGGAACCGGTGCGCCTCGTCGCGCGCGGCGGGCTTGGGCCACGCGGCCCCGGGC
>JBJSZF010000462.1:0-2176 GCA_046090125.1 Verrucomicrobiota bacterium | reverse complement strand
GGCGGCTCGCCAACTGGGTGAACAACGTGATGACCTGGGACGGGGCCGGCGTGCGCGGCGAGGTCACCAACGTCGCCCTGGTCCAGAACGGCGTGCTGGCCAAGTACACCACCGCCGCCCTCGGCATCTACAAATGCCCGGCCGACCGCAGCACCGCGCGCATCGGCGGCAAGGCCATCCCGCGCGTCCGTTCCATCTCGATGAACGGCAACATGAACGGCGCAAGCTGGTACACCGACGAGATCAAGAACACCCACATCACCTACCGGAAGACGTCCGACATCACGCGCCCGTCGCCCTCCGAGGCCTTCGTGTTCTTGGACGAGCACCCGGACGGCATCGACGACGGCTACTTTCTGGTGTTCGTGAACCGCTCGCAGCTCTGGGGCAACCTGCCCGCCAATTACCACAACGGCGCCTGCGGCTTTTCCTTCGCCGACAACCACGCCGAGATCCGCAAGTGGCTCGATCCCGACACCTTGTCGAAGAAGATCGTGGGCAACCCAAAGGGGCCCCGCGACGTGCCTTGGATCCAGGTACGCACCACGGCTCCCCTCCGCACGGACGCGCCGTGGCCGCCGTGACGCGGCTCCGTTGGCACGATTCCGTTGGAAGGGGCAGAAAGCTCACGCAAGGCCGCGACTCCACGCTGAGGCCGCGCCGAGTCGGCATCCCCAGCCGGGCCGGATGGGAAGGGGCCTTTCCGCGTTGGAACCTTCGCCAATGGCCGCTTCCAAGCCGCAGTGGTTTCCGGGGATTGGGGTATCAGACGACCCGTTGTCGTTTTGGCGACATGCGGATAGCGTGCCGTCCATGAGCGAGCCTGTTCCACCCCCGCTTGAGCCCTCCGCCCCGCGTCCTGTGGTGCCCCCCATTTTGCCCGGTGCCCATCCACAATTCCAGGCTGTGCCCGCAAGCGGCGGCGTTGGGGGCCCGCGCAGGAAGTCCAATGCCGGCTGGTGGATCCTTGGGGCCGTGTTGGTCTTGGGCGTGGGAGGCATCGCCTTGGTGGCGGCCGGGATAGCCGGGGCAGTCGGTGGCGGCGGCGGCGGCCGATCCGGGCACGCGGGGTCCCACCTTCACGAGTCCGTCATCGAGGACAACGACTCCCGGAACAAGATCGCCGTGGTCACCGTCGATGGCGTGATCGCGGGCGGGGCCATGACGCCCGACGGCCTGACGTTGCCGGAGTTGGTGAAGGAACAACTCGCGCGCGCGGCCGACGACAAGCACGTGAAGGCGGTCGTGCTCAAGGTCGATTCCCCGGGCGGCGAGGTGTTGGCGAGCGACGACATCTACCGCGAGCTCTGGAAGTTTGGGGAGGACCATCCCGGGACGCCGGTGGTGGTCTCGATGGGCTCGTTGGCGGCATCCGGCGGGTATTACGTGAGCGCCCCGGCTTCCTGGATCGTGGCCAACGAGCTCACCATGACCGGGTCGATTGGCGTGATTTTCCACAGCTACAACTACCGCGGCCTGATGGACAAGGTGGGCGTGAAGCCGGCCATCACGAAGAGCGGCAAGCTCAAGGACATGATGAGCGGGGAGAAGCTGCCGGAGGAGGAGCTGCCCGAGGAACGGCAGATCATGCAGTCCATGATCAACGAGTCCTACGGGCGCTTCAAGGAGGTCATCCGCAACGGGCGCGAGCGCGCCGCGAAGCGCAACACGGCGGATGGAAAGAGCCTGGCGGGTGACTGGGAATCCATCGCCGACGGCCGGATCCTTTCCGGTCGAGAGGCGTTGGCGAAGGGGCTCGTGGACGAGTTGGGCAACTTCGAGGTCGCCGTGGCCCGCGCCCGGAAGCTGGCGGGCATCGACGATGCCAACCTCGTCTCCTACGACCCGCCCATGTCCTTCGGGAGCCTGTTCCGCTTGCTGGGCAAGGCCCAGGCGGAGTCACGCACCGTGCGCCTCGACGTCGGGCTCGGCTCCGGCCTCAACCTGCCCCAGGGCCGCCTCTACTTCCTGTCCCCAGTCCACGTGCGCTAAGCCGAAGGAGTTGCGGAAGCAGATCGAGCAAGCACGACCGATCGAACTGAACCTAGAAACGGCAGTCGAAGAGGATTTCAAAACGAGGAACGGGCCCTCCCATCAGGGAGGATGGGCTCACGGGCAGGAACCCAAGGGCTCACCCTGCGAGTGAGGTCGTGGTGGGCTCGACGCGGCTGTAGGC
>JBJSZF010000461.1:0-5598 GCA_046090125.1 Verrucomicrobiota bacterium | reverse complement strand
TTTCCTGTGGGATGCTTGTGCATCAGGCAGACTGGCCTGGAGGCTCGAATGGAAGCCTTTGACAAAGCATCGGGCGTCACCCCAGTCGCGTTTGGCGGTGATGTCGCCCAGATGAAGCGGTCGATTGGATCCTCGCGCTATTGCTGCCGCCGTCCGGCAGATCTTGCCGGTGACGAACTCGGGGCCGCGTCGGGGGGATTCGTGGTTGTAACAGATCCCGTTCACGGCAAAGAGGCCGTAGGCTTTGCGATAGATGGACACCATCTGCGTGGCCACAGCTTTCGACGCAGCGTACGGATTCGTCGGGCGGTACGGAGTGGACTCGTCCTGGGGCGACGTATCCGGCTGCCCGAAGATCAGGCTGGAGGACGCATGGAACAGTCGTGCCTTGGGCTGGTACTTTCGGATGGCCTCCAGGACGGCCGTCGTTCCGAGGACGTTGGTCTGACAGGTTCCAAGGGGATCCTCGAAGCTGGTGGGAACGTGGGTCTGGGCGGCGAGGTGATAGATCTCGTCAAAGAGAGTTTCGCGGATCAGGGCAGTCAGGCTGGCGGTGTCGGAGATCTCGAGGGAGTGCAGGGTCAGCTGGTGGGCGCAAAGGGCGAGGTTCGGATGGGAGCGTGCGGATTGGGCGGATCGGGAGGTGCCGTGTACGACGTAGCCTTTGCTGAGGAGAAGCTCGGCGAGGTACGAGCCGTCCTGGCCTGAGATTCCGGTGATGAGTGCGGTGGGCACGGGTGCGGGGCTATCCACAGATTACACCGATTACACGGATGGATGAGCGTGTTGGTTATCCGCAGATGGCGCAGATAACGCAGATGTTCACCACAGATGGCGCAGGGAGTTACCGTATGGGCAAAGGTCGGATTCTTGCCCTGGTTCCATCGATGACGAGCAGCGCGCCGGCGTCGAGTTCCGACTGGCATTTCTGGAGAACCCATTCCGGGGTTAGGTTCATGTCAATCAGAAGCTTCACGCCGGCAGGGCGATGGAACGTTCGTCGGCCAGCATTGCAGCGTACTCCAGGCACGCGTCGATGTCGGCTGCCTCCAGGTATGGGTAGGCCTGGAGGATTCGCTCTGGGCTGTGATGGGCGGCTAGCAGGCGCAGCACATTGCTGACCGTGACGCGCATTCCCCGTATGCAAGGATGCCCTGACATGATCAGGGGGTCGATCGTGATTCGACGTAGGCTTTCAGGGTGCATTTCCGGAAGAGGGTTTTTAACCGCAGATGGCGCAGATGGCGCAGATGCTCATCACAGGGGGGACGGGGATGGGTTATCCACAGATTACACCGATTACACGGATGTGTGCTTGCGTCGGTTATCCGCAGATGGCGCAGAGGACGCAGAGAGTTTCTGCTTGGTTGGACGTTGCTATCGTGGTTGTGAAAAACGGTGAATGTGTGGAGTCCTTGGATGTGCGCCCAACGCCATGGCGTTTGGAGTGCGCCTACCCAGAAACCGCCGCGCCGCTGCGTCGCCGATGGAAAACGCGCTGCTGGGTAAACCGCCGGTGGGCTTATCTCCCGATGCCCTTGTAGAGGTAGCCGAGGGATTCCATTTCGTGGCGGTCGAGGAGGTTTCGGCCGTCGAAGAGGATGGGGGCGATCATCTGATGGCGGGCGGAGGCCCAGTCGTGCTTGCCGAACTCGGGCCATTCGGTGGCGATGGCGACGGCGTCGCAGCCTTCGGGGACCGCCTGCATGGACTCGACGTACTCGACGTTGGGGCCTGGAGGCAGGATGGCCTTGGCCTTGTCCATGGCCTTGGGGTCGTGGACCCGGATCTTGGCGCCTTCCTTGAGGAGGCGGTTGCAGAGGTCGATCGCAGGGGAGAGGCGGACGTCGTCGGTGTTCTGCTTGAAGGCGAGGCCGAGGACGCCGATGCGCTTGTCCTTCAGGACCCAGAGGGTATCGGTGATCTTCTTGACGAAACGGTCCATCTGGTCGGCGTTGATGCGCTGGACTTCCTTGAGGAGTCGGAAGTCATAGCCGAGCGTTTCAGCGATCTTGATGAAGGCGGAGAGATCCTTGGGGAAGCAGGTCCGCCGAAGCCGATGCCGGAGTTGAGGAAGCGTCGGCCGATCCGTTCATCCATGCCCATGCCATTGGCGACCTCGAGGACGTTGGCGCCGGAGGCTTCACAGATGTTCGCGATGGCGTTGATGTAGGAGATCTTGAGGGCGAGGAAGGAATTGGCGGCGTGCTTGATGAGCTCGGCGGAGTTGGTATCGGTGACGATGATCGGCGCCTTGAAGGGGGCGTAGATCTCGCGCATGAGGGCGGCGGGGCGGGGTCCGGAGACACCGACGACGACGCGGTCGGGGTGCATCAGATCCTCGACGGCGAAGCCTTCGCGGAGGAACGCGGGATTGGAGACGACGTCGAAGTCGACCTTGGTGCGGGAGTAGCGACGGATGGTTTCGGCGACCTTTTCGCCGGTCTTCACGGGGACGGTGCTCTTGTCGACGATGATGCGGTACCCGGTGAGGTTGGCAGCGATCTCGCGGGCGACGCCCTCGATGAAGGACAGGTCGACGGATCCGTCAGGCTGAGGGGGGGTTGGGACGCAGATGAAGATGACGTCGGCTTCCTGGACGGCCTGAGCGGTGGAGGCGGAGAAGCGGAGGCGCCCGGCGGCCACGTTGCGTTTGACGAGGTCCTCGAGGCCAGGTTCGTAGATGGGGATGCCGCCGGCGGTGAGCATGTCGACCTTGCGTTGGTCGTTGTCGACACAGAGGACGTCGTGACCGACCTCAGCAAAGCAGGCGCCCGTGACAAGGCCGACGTATCCGGTTCCAATGATGGCTATTGATGGCATGCGCGGGTTAGTCTCATTCAATAGATAGGGGGGTACCCGTAGATTACGCGAATGGAAGGTCGGTCCGGGAATTCGGCGTCGTTAAAGTGTTCCTAGTACCCACAGTTTTCAAAGATTACCCGGAACCACAAGCATCCTACAAGAAGCGGGCATGAGGCTTGAATCCAAAATGCTGGTTGCATTGATGCAGGCGCCTGTCGCGTTGCGTGACTTTCCTGTCGAAATTGTTTTGGATAAGCAAGCGGACCTGATCCCGGAGAGTCGGGGCGCGGTGGGAGGTAGACGTGTTCGGCAAGCAGCTTAAGCAAGCGACGAAACTGTGCGACTTTATCAGTTATTCGGCCAACGGGATCCGATGGCTGGTGTAGGTGGCGTTGATAATACACCGGATCCCCGGCACCTGGCATGAGCGACGCATTGGGGCCAGAGCTTCGCGAGGAGGTTTGCGCTGGTGCGCGGCGTTATGTTGCGGCGGCTCGACATCTTTGGGCTGCTGGACAGCCATGGGACAGCAGGTCGTGTTTTCTTTTTGGTTTAGGTGACTACCGAGCAGCCTGGTTTTGGACGGTTTTTGGAGGGCATTAAGGACTGGAAAAGCCAGGAATCCGAGGAATTCAAGGCGCCTCTTAATTCAGGGTGCCATGGGATGCTTGTGAATCTAGTTTGGTGACGCCTGCAATGAGGGCAGTGTTCACTGTGGGAAAGGCCGCTTTGGGGAACTATTGAGCTCCACGGACCTTTCCGGCCATCTGGTTGCGGATCAGCGACAGATCGGCATCGACCATCAGTTCGATGAGTGCCTTGAAACGGGTTTTGGGTTCCCACCCGAGTTTGGCCTTGGCTTTTGAGTAGTCGCCGATCAGGAGATCGACCTCGGCGGGCCGGTAGTATCGGGGATCAATCTCGACATGGTGACGCCAATCCAAGTCGACGTGGGCGAAGGCCACTTCGAGACACTCCTGGATTGTGTGGGTTTCGTTGGTGGCGATGACGTAGTCGTCGGGCTCGGGTTGCTGGAGCATGAGCCACATGGCCTCGACGTACTCCTTGGCATAGCCCCAGTCACGTTTGGCATCGAGGTTGCCGAGGAAAAGCTTGTCTTGGTGGCCTAGCTTGATGCACGCGGCTGCCTTCGTAATTTTCCTGGTGACAAAGGTTTCCCCTCGGCGGGGGGATTCGTGGTTGAAAAGGATGCCGTTGCTGGCGTGGAGCCCGTAGGATTCCCGGTAGTTCACGGTCATCCAATGGGCGAAGACCTTGGCGCAGGCGTAGGGGCTGCGAGGGCGAAATGCGGTGGTCTCCCGCTGTGGCGTCTCCTGAACCAGCCCAAACATCTCGGAGGAACTGGCCTGGTAGAACCTCGGTCGGATGCCCAGATCGCGGATCGCCTCTAACAGTCGGACGGTACCGGTTGCCGTGATGTCTGCGGTGTACTCGGGAATGTCAAAGCTCACCCTGACGTGGCTTTGGGCAGCGAGGTTGTAAACCTCGTCGGGCGCGATGCGAGACAACAGCCGAAGGAGGTTGCTGGCGTCTGAGAGGTCCCCGTAATGCAGGTGGAGGTTGTGGCCGTGGCAGTGCGGGTCGGTGTAAATGTCGTCGAGCCTGGAGGTATTGAAGGTGGAACCCCGTCGAACGATACCATGAACCTCATACCCCCTGCCGAGAAGGAATTCAGCGAGGTAGGATCCATCTTGCCCGGTGATTCCGGTTATCAGTGCTTTCTTGGTTGCCGGCATCAATTTAGGGGGCAGTGGCTTGGATGGGGCCGACGGGAGGCCCGTCGATGGGGCTCCGACGAAGAAAGTCTTGGTTGGCGTCTGCAATGCCTTGTTGGAGAGGCACGGTTGGAGCCCAACCCATGGAGCGCATGAGGCTCGAGTCCAGCAGTTTGCGGCCTAGCCCATCGGGCTTGGTGGAATCCCATTTCACGGCGCCCTGATACCCTACCTGCTCCTGAAGAAGCTGTGCCAGGTTCCGGATAGATATCTCTTCCCCAGACCCCACGTTCACAATCGACTCCCCGGTATACTGCGTCATCAGCAGCAACAACGCCCGTGCAAGATCATCGGAATGAAGGAATTCACGGAGGGGCGCGCCGGTGCCCCAGCAGACCACCTCCGGTTCGCCTCGTGCCTTGGCGTCATTGAACTTTCGGATGAGGGCCGGCAGGACATGGGAATCCTGCAAATCATAGTTGTCGTTGGGCCCGTAAAGATTGGTGGGCATGGCGCTGATGAAGTCGCATCCATGCTGCCTTCTATAGGCCTGACACATCTTGATGCCTGCGATCTTGGCAATGGCATACCACTCATTGGTAGGTTCGAGTGGGCCGGTGAGGAGGTACTCCTCTTTCAAGGGTTGAGGTGCAAGCTTGGGGTAGATGCAGGAACTTCCCAAGAAGAGCAGCTTCCGCACCCCCGCGCACCACGCGCCGTGGATGAGGTTGCTTTGGATCTGTAGGTTTTCCCATAGAAACGAGGCGGGTTGGGTGTTGTTGGCCCAAATGCCGCCGACCTTCGCGGCGGCCACAAACACATGGGTGGGACGCTCCGCCTTGAAAAACTGGCCGACTTCACGCGGGTCGAGGAGGTTTAGTTCCTGACGCGTCTTGGTCACTACACTTCGGTAACCGGATCGTTGCAACTCGCGACAAATGGCGCTGCCCGCCAAGCCCCGGTGACCCGCCACAAATATCCGTGAATTTTTGTCCATCGGGTATGGTCAACAGGAGCGTTGAATGAATACACTCCGTGCCGGTCAATTCGCCACTGC
>JBJSZF010000460.1:0-2252 GCA_046090125.1 Verrucomicrobiota bacterium | reverse complement strand
CGGGGATTGGGTCGGCGGCGCGTGTTGGGGGATGCGGCCGTGGACGTCCGCGCTCCCGGCGATGGGTGGGATCGGCATCCAGGGCGACGCGTTGCTTGGCCCTGGGCGACCGCCTTTCGGCCCGTTGGGCCGGTCTGGGGTTGCCTTGGCGTCGTGGCGTCTTGGCGTGAAAAAATGAAATGGAAGGGGAGTTCATTCAAAGACGCCAAGGCGCGAAGGCTGAGGGATCAAGATCTTGAGCGGGGGATGAGGAGGGGTCCGGGACGAAACGGCAGGCGGGTGACAGGGTGTGAAGACGTTCCAACGACCGCACGAAGCCTTCCGGCCAGCGCACGGAGCGTTCCGGTCGCCGCACGGACAGGGGAGCGGGGAGCGGGGAGGGGGGCGGGAAGGGGTCGTGCGGCGAATCGCGCCCTGGATCGCCGCATGGGTTGCGGGGATTGGCCTTGGCGGGGATAGGGCCATGCTGGCATCGTTGTGAATTGGGGAGCGCACCGATGTACATCCATGAAATCGAGCAATGGCCGGATTTCTCGTGGGACGAACGGCGGTTGTCGCCGTTGCTGGCCCGGGTGCGCCATGCGCAGGGGCGATTGCTGGGACGGATGGAGGCCTTGGGCTTTCAGACCCGCGAGGAAGCCACCCTGCAGGCGTTGACGCAGGACGTCGTCAAGACCAGCGAGATCGAGGGCGAGAGGCTGGACGCGCGGCAGGTGCGGTCCTCGCTGGCGCGGCGCATGGGATTGGACATCGGCGCGCTCCCGCCCACGGACCGCAACGTGGAGGGGATCGTCGAGGTGCTGCTCGACGCCACGCGCAACCATGCCGCCGACCTGACCGAGGAACGGTTGCTGGCGTGGCACGCCGCGTTGTTCCCCACCGGCCGAAGCGGGCTGCGCCAGATCATCGTGGGCGGATGGCGCACGGACCGGAGCGGGGACATGCAAGTGGTGTCCGGCCCCATCGGGCGGGAAACGGTTCACTTTGAGGCCCCGCGCCATGACCGGGTGCCGATGGAGATGCGGCGCTTCATTCGATGGTTGAACACGGAGGCGGGGATGGACCCGGTTTTGAAGTCCGCGTTGGCCCACTTCTGGTTTGTGACCATCCATCCCTTCGAGGATGGCAACGGGCGGCTGGCGCGTGCCATTGCGGACAGGATGTTGGCGCGGTCGGAGGGCGCGCCGCAGCGCTTCTACAGCATGTCGTCGCAGATCCAGCGCGAGCGTTCGGACTATTACCGGGTGTTGGAGTGCTGCCAGAAGGGGAGCCTGGACGTCACGGAATGGCTGGAATGGTTTCTCGGCTGCATGGAACGGGCGATGGAGGCATCGGAGAGCCTGCTGGCCGACGTGCTGCGCAAGGCACGCTTTTGGGGTGGTCAGGCGGGCGCGTCGTTCAACGAGCGGCAACGCAAGGTCCTCAACCGCGTGCTGGACGGCTTCGAGGGGAAGCTCACGACGTCCAAGTGGGCGAGGCTGGCCAAGTGTTCGACGGACACGGCCCTGCGTGACATCGGGGACCTCGTGGCACGCGGGGTCCTCCTCAAGGCCGAGCCCGGAGGGCGCAGCACGAGCTACCACCTTTCCGGGCAGAACGAGGCGGCCCAGGTGATCCCAAGGCTATCATGCGACGGTGCTCGCCGAGATCCATGACGATGTGAGAGGCAAGTCCCCGAGCCATCGCCGGGGGCGGGCGCTGTCACGTCCTTGGGGTTGTGAAGTCGTAGCTGCCCCGTGTTCCCGTATCGCCAAGAGCGTCGATCCTGGGAGCGATCGCCGCCTCGTCTTTGATCCTCTGAGGCATCGCCGATTCCATCCCGGAGGGATGGCAGCGTGTAGCCGGTGGTTGAGCGAAGCGACACCACCGGGAACGGGATCCCCCGTGAGTCCATCGACCCCGGATGGGGTCGCAGCATGAGGGATGGGTGTCACACGGAGACGCGGAGACGCGGAGGAGACGGGAGGGCATCCCGTGACATCCCGGAGGGATGGCAGCGTGTAGCCGGTGGTTGAGCGAAGCGACACCACCGGGAACGCGATCCCCCATGAGTCCATCGACCCCGGATGGGGTCGCAGCACGAGGGATGGGTGTCACGCGGAGGCGCGGAGACGCGGAGGAGACGGGGGTGCCTCCGATTGCATCCCGGAGGGATGGCAGCGTGTAGCCGGTGGTTGAGCGAAGCGACACCACCGGGACCGGGATCCCCCATGAGTCCATCGACCCCGGATGGGGTCGCAGCACGACGGAGG
>JBJSZF010000459.1:0-1365 GCA_046090125.1 Verrucomicrobiota bacterium | reverse complement strand
CGGCCGTCCCCGGCCGCCCCTCAAGTCACTACCCGTTCCCCGCCCAAGCCCGGAAGAACCTCGCTCCTCGCCTCCCGCTCCCCGCTGTCGCCGCTCCCCGCCCTCTTTTCGTTCGCCCGGGAGTTCCGTCCCGGCAACATCGCGGCCATGGCGTCCGACTTCGTCCACCTGCACCTGCACACCGAGTATTCGTTGCTCGATGCGTGTTGCCGCCTGGACAAGCTGATGGCGCGGGCCAAGGCGTTGGATTTCCCGGCGATTGCGATGACGGACCACGGGGTGATGTACGGCGCCGTGGAGTTCTACCAGGCGGCCAAGAAGGCGGGGATCAAGCCGATCATTGGGTGCGAGGTGTACGTGGCGCGGGGCTCGCGTCACGAGAAGAAGTCCTCCACGGGCGGGCGGGACGTGTACAACCACCTGGTGCTGCTGGCGCGGAACGAGGCGGGGTACAAGAACCTGGTAAAGCTGGTCACGGCGGGCCATCTCGAGGGCTACTACTACAAGCCGCGCATCGACAAGGAGCTGCTGGCGGCGCACGCGGACGGCCTGCTGGCGTTGTCAGGCTGCCTCGCCAGCGAGATCCCGGAGTCCATCGTGCGCGACGACGAGCGCCGGGCGCGGGACGCCATCGACTGGTTCCGCCAGGTGCTGGGGCCGGAAAACTTCTGCCTCGAACTCCAGAACCACGGCATCCCGGAGCAGGCCAAGGTCAACCGCGCCCTGCTCGGGTACGCCCGCGAGTTCAACCTCCGCACCGTCTGCACCAACGACGTGCACTACGTCGAGAAGGACCAATGGCGGGCGCACGACTGCCTGATCTGCATCGGGAACCAGTCGCAGTTGTCGGACGCCAAGCGCATGCGGTACGCGCAGGCGCAGTTTTACCTGCGGACGGCCGACGAGATGAAGCGGCTGTTCTCGGAGGTGCCGGAGGCGGTGCTCAACACGGTCTCGGTGGCGGAGCAGTGCAACGTCGAGATCCGGTTCGGCAAGGGGGCCGAGCATTACCCCGTGTACCAGCCGCCGGAGACGTGGACGCGCGAGGGGTACCTTCGGAAGCTGCTCTGCGACGGGCTCCAGACGCGGTACGGGTTGGTGGCGCACGTGGAGGGCAGCCGGGTCGTCGTGGACGAGGCGCTCCGGCCGGCGTTGCTGGAGTTCCTGTTCCCGCCGGTGGCGGAGGGCGCACCGCGCCCGGAGGCGGCGTCGATGACGTTGGCGTCGATGCGCTTGTCCGCCGGCGGTTCCTCTCCTTCCGTGCTCGAGGTTGCGCCAGCACTGATGAGCGCCCCGGCGAGTTGATGGAACCAATAGTGCCATATTGAAGGATTTCTGCCTCGGCTTGAATGCGGCATTTCATGA
>JBJSZF010000458.1:0-1806 GCA_046090125.1 Verrucomicrobiota bacterium | reverse complement strand
GCCGACACCGCCTCCGTCGTCACCCGCGTCCAAGGGCTCCACCAGCTCGTGTCGGTCCAGTACGTGGTCGAGAAGGTCGTCCTGCTGGAGGATGCCAAGTGGTACGGGGAAAGCCGCCTCCTGATGGTGGCGCATGGCATTGCCAAGGCGGGCGTGGACCTGTCCCGGCTCGATGCGCGCGCCGTCCGGGCCGACGGCAGCCGCGTCCGCGTGGAGCTGCCAAGGCCGCGCTTGACGGACGTGTACCTCGACGACCGGCGCACGCAGGTGGTGGAGCGCAGCACGGGGGTGTTGCGGGCCTTCGACAAGGACCTGGAACAGGACGCGCGACGCCAGGCGCTGGACCAGGTGCGGCTGGCGGTGCGCGAGGCCGGCATCCTCAAGGACGCCGAGGAACGCGCCCGCCTCCAGGTGGCCGCCCTCTTCCGCCAGTCCGGCTTCGAGGAGGTGGAGGTGACGTTCCGTTGAATGAGGCCTCCGCCCGTCGGGTCTGGCCTCGCTGTTGCTTCCTGAGATGCCGTTGCGTGATCGCGTCCCCATGAGTTCCCCGCGCCCCATTTCGTCGCCCGGAGGTCCGTTGGCCTGGATTGGGCTCGCCCTCGTGCTGGCCACCTTGGCATGGGGCATTCCCGCACGTCTCCTCTGGCTGCATCCCGTCGCGCTCGAGGCCGCCGGACACGGGACGCCCGGCACCGTGGCCCGAGCGGAGTCGTTGCTTGCGGAAGGCAAGGCGGGCCCCGCCGCGTGGCTGGCCATCGCGGCCGCCGAGGCGGGCTTGCCCGGCACCAACACGTTGGCGGCGCGCGTCGCGGCGACCCTCGCGCGTCCGGAGGCTCGGACCTGGGGCGGGCCTGCCCCGAAGGGAGCCCCCGCCTTGGCAGCCGGTCCTTCCAGCAACGCCGCCATCGCGGCCCCCGCAGCGGATGCCTTCGTCACGGAGGAGGCCCGACGCCGCTGGCGCCAACGGGTGGAAGGCTCGGGAGTCCCCGGGGCGCTGGCCATCTGGCAGGCGCGGTCCTTCGCCCCGCGCCGCTTCGTGGCCGTGGGCAAGCCGGGCGGGCAGGCGCTCGAATCCACGCTGCTGCTGCTGGCGACGCTCCAGGAGCAAGGACGGCTCTCCGACGGCCTCGGTGCGGGCGTGCAAGCCCTCGTCGCCAACGCCCGCCCGGGTCAACCCGCCGACGGGCTTGAACAAGTGTGCCTGGACCTGCTCGTGCTGTCGCGTCGCCTCGACTGGACGAGCCTCGGCGAGCTGGTGCGAGTCATGCCGGATCCCGTCGCCTTGCGCGACTGGACGGTCATCGTCCAACGCGACGGGGCGGCGTTGCCCCTCTTGTACGCCGCGTCGGTGTTGTCCGGCCGGCCAGATGCGATGGCGGCGCGATGGCGGGCGGCCGAGGGGCCCGCGCGGCGGGCGCTACGCGCAGCATTGGCGGGCGGGGAGGGATCGGCGCGTTGGCTGGGGCGGTTCCGGGAACCGGTGTTGGAAGGGGCATGGGGTTGGCCGTGGCTGGGCACGTGGGCGGCACGCGAGGAAGCGGTGGCACGATGGGTGCGTCTGGGTCTTCTCCTGGCGGCGGCGGTCGCGGCCGGGGCGGGGATGTCGGGAGCGATGCGAACTTCCGTCGAAGGCGGCGGGACGGCGGTGCGTCGAGCGCTGGCGTTGACGTGCGTGGCGGCGGCGCTCTTGATCGTGCCCGCCGAGCCGCCCCCGCGGCGCGCGGCGGCCCAAAGGGTCGAGGTGACGTTGGCCGCCCCGGACGGCGCGCCAGGCGCGCCCCGCAGCACGAAGGCAAGACAGGAAAG
>JBJSZF010000457.1:0-6192 GCA_046090125.1 Verrucomicrobiota bacterium | reverse complement strand
GCCGCACGTGGTGTTGCGGGTGACCGACGTCATGGCGACGAACGCGGGGAGGTTGTCGGCCTCGGACCCGAGCCCGTACCCGAGCCATGCGCCGAGGGTGGGGCGGCCGGGGAGCTGGGAGCCGGAGAGCATCAGGGAGATGGCCGGGGCGTGGTTCACGGCGTCGGTGTGCATCCCCTTCACGAAGCAGAGCCGGTCGGCGATGCCGGCGATGTGGGGGAGGAAGTTGGAGACCCACGCGCCGGACTGGCCGCGTTGATGGAAGGGCTCGACGGGCGCGAGCAGGAGCTTGCCATCGGCCTTGCCGGTCATGGTGCTGAAGCGCTTGCCGCCGATGTAGGAGTCCGGAAGCGGCTTGCCGTGGTCGCGCACGAGGCGGGGCTTGTAGTCGAAGAGATCAACGTGGGTGGGCGCGCCGTTTTGGAAGAGATAGACGATGCGCTTGGCGCGGGGCTTGTAGTGGAAGTTGCCCCCGGCCAGGCCCGGCGGGGCGGCGTGGGCGTCCCGCGACAGGAGATGGGCCAGCGCGGCCGTGCCCAGGCCCGTGGCACTGCGGCCGAAGAAGGCGCGTCGGGAAAGGGCTAGGGGTGTCGAGGGCATGGGATCGAGGCGAGGTTTTGGGTTCCCGATGGCATGGATGGCGTGTTGGGGGGCGACGGGAAACTCAGCCGAGCTGTCTGAGGATGTCCGCCTTGGCCTCGTTCCATTCGAGGAACCTTGATTCGCCGGACGCGATGCGTTGGTCGCGTTCCGCGAGGACGTGCTGGTGCCATTCCGGGGACATCACGTCTTCGGGATGGCGGCGGAGGTCCCTCCAGACGGCCTCCAGCAACCGAAGCTTTTCCTGGGTCGTCATCGAGCGCAGCAACCTCCCGGTGGCCATGCGACGAGGCTGCCCCTCCTGGGCGTTGGATGCCATCGACTGGATTCGTGACCGTTTCATTCCTTTGAGAGCGCCTCGTCGAGATTGAGGACGGTGGAGGCGACGAGGGTCCATGCGGCGAGATCATGGGGCGGGACGCGGGAGGCGGGCTGTGCGTCGCCGGTCTTGAGGAGCTTCGCGGTGGCGTCGGGATGGGCGGCGAAGGTGGCGGCGTGGCGCGTGGCGGCGTCGAGGAGGATGCGGGCCTCGTGGGCAGAGGGCTTGCGGGAGAGGACGCGGAGGAAGAGTTGGTCGATGCGGGCGGCGGGGTGCGGGGAGGCGTCGCAGAGGGAGGCGGCGAGGATGCGTGCGGCCTCGACGAAGGCGGTGTCGTTGAGGAGAAGGAGGGCCTGGAGGGGGGTGTTGGTGCGCGGGTTGCGCACGGTGCAGACCTGCCGGGCGGCGACGTCGAAGAAGAGGGTGGGGCCAACGATGCGCCGCCAGAAGACGTAGAGGCTGCGGCGGTAGAGGGCGGCCCCGGAGTCGCGTTGGTACTTCTTGCCGCCGAACGTGGCCTCCTCCCACACGCCGTCGGGTTGATACGGCTTCACGGGCGGTCCGCCCACCTGCTCGACGAGGAGGCCTGAGGCGGCGAGCGCGACGTCGCGAAGCATCCACGAGGGCATGCGATGACGCGGGCCGCGGGCGAGGAGGCGGTTGTCGGGGTCGCGGCGGGCGGCTTCGGCGGAGACGCGGGAGGACTGGCGGTAGGTGGCGCTGGTGACGATGAGGCGTTGGAGGGCCTTGATGTCCCAGCCGGAGGCGACGAGCTCCGACGCGAGCCAGTCGAGGAGTTCGGGGTGGGATGGGCGCTCGCCTTGCAGCCCGAAGTCCTCGGAGGTCTTCACGAGGCCGGTGCCGAAGAAGAGCTGCCACTGACGGTTGGCGATGACGCGGGCGGTGAGGGGGTGGTCGGAGCGGAGCAACCAGCGTGCAAGGTCCAGGCGGTTGGAGGCGGCGATGTTGGGCGTCGGGGAAATGGACTTGGGAAGCCCGGGGCCGGTCTTGGCTCCGGGCTTGTTGTAGAGGCCGCGGGCGAGCAGGAAGGTTTCACGGGGCGCGGGCACGTCCTCCATGACCATGACGCGGGGGATGGATTGCTGGAGGGACCGGTGCCGGTCGTAGGCGGCCTGGAACGGCGGCAGGGTGGCGGCGTAGGCGGGGGCGAGCTTCTCGAAGTGGGCGTGGATCTTGCCGGCGTGGCCGGAGTTGCGCTTGCCGGGCTCGACGGCGAGGGCCTCGCGGACTTCCTTGGGCAGTTCCTTGAAGCCCGGGGCATGGTCGATGGCCTGGCCGACGGGACGGTGAAAGAGAGGGGCCTCGGCGGCCGTGACGTCCGCGATGGTGCGATTCAGGGAACGCTGGGCATCGTCGAGGGCGCGTTGAAGGCCGGGCTCGATGACGTCGAGGACGGGCGGGGTCTGGGGGTTGCCGCCGCCGCCATCGACGGCCGTGCGGTTGAACAAGGCGAGGAGTTGGAAGTAGTCGGACTGCGTGACGGGATCGAACTTGTGGTCGTGGCAGCGGGTGCAGTTGAAGGTTTGGGCGAGCCACACGGTGCCCACGGTCTCGACCTGGTCGAAGAGGTAGTCGATGCGGTTTTCCTCGGGGATGCGGCCGCCCTCGCCGTTGATGGGATGGTTGCGGACGAAGGCGGTGGCGAGGCGTTGGTCGCGGGAGGGGGATGGGAGGAGGTCGCCGGCGAGCTGCCAGAGGCTGAATTGGTCGAAGGGGAGGTTGTGATTGAACGCGGAGACGACCCAGTCGCGCCACGGCCAGCCGGTGCGCTCGCCGTCGCCTTGGTATCCGTTGGAATCCGCGTAGCGCGCGGCCTCGAGCCATTCCCACGCCATGCGCTCGCCGTGGCGCGGGGAGGCGAGCAAGCGGTCCACGACCCGCTCGTAGGCATCCGGTGCGGGGTCCTTGAGAAAGGCCGCGACGTCATGGGGGGAAGGGGGCAGGCCCGTGAGGTCAAGGGTCACGCGGCGAAGGAGGCCCGCGCGGGAGGACTCCGGGCTGGGCTTCATGCCCTCTTGCGAGAGGCGCGCCCGAACGAAGGCGTCGATGGGGTGACGCGTTGGGGAGACGGGCCGGGGTGGGGCGGGGCGTTGGACGGGCTCGTAGGCCCAATGTTGGCCCCAGGGGGCACCGGCTTGGATCCATTGGGACAACAGGGCGCGCTGCGCGTCCGAGAGCGGCTTGTGGGCCGAGGGCGGCGGCATCACGTCGTCGGGGTCTTTGGACGTGATGCGTTGGAAGAGGGCACTGCGGCCGGGGTCGCCCGGGACAATGGCAGGCAGGCCCGACTTGCCCCCGGCGCGGGCTCCCTCGGCGGTGTCGAGGCGCAAGCCGCCCTTGCGAGACGCGGCGTCCGGCCCGTGGCAGGCGAGGCAGTGGTCCGAGAGGATGGGGAGGACGTCGCGGGAGAAGCGGGGGACGTCGGCACGCGCCCCCGGGCCCATGGCCATGGTTGCCACAAGGACCCAGGCGTTGATCCACCCAAGTGAGGTCGGCACGCGCATGCGATGGATGCGAGCATGGGGGACGCACGGGGTTGGTGGGCAAGCCTCGGGAATCAGGGGACGGGGGAGTGATCGCGCGGCCCTGTGCGGTGCGGCACCCTTGCCAAGGCGTCGTGGCGGGCGTTGGATGCCCTCCATGAGCCGGGTATTGTTTCTCGTTTGCCTTGGGTTGTGCTGTTTTCTTGCAGGAAACGTGCAGGCGGGCCCGAGGCAGGCGGCCATGACGTTGTCGGGCCTGTCGATCCGGGTGCGGCCCGCGACGTTTGCGCAACTCGGCTTCCAGTATCGACTCGAGTTCACGACGACGGACGACGACACGGTCAACGACGAGATGTACCGGGCGGGTGGCACGGAGGAGGTGGGGTCCAGCGCGGTGCTGAACTACCCGGGCTCGGAGGCGCTGGGTCCCATCGTGGCGTCGCTGGTGCTCAAGACACCGATGGGGGGCGACCTCGACGTGGATGGGGTCACGGACTTCCTGCAGGTGAGCCGGGCGGTGGCGAACCTGACATCCGCCGGGACGCTGGAGGTGGACGACGGGATGGACGTGAGCCGGGGGACGGTGACGGCGACATGGAATCGTGCGGCGGGAAGCGCGACGGGCACGGTCCAGTTGAAGGTGAGCCTGCCGGACTTCTCCATTCAGGACCTCGTGTTCACCCACGCGTTTGAAGTGTTCCAGTACACGGGCGTGCTGACCTATGACGTGTCGGGAACGAACATCACCGCGAGCATCGATCTCCCGCGCGAGGGCGGCGGCACGGGGTTCCATGGGCCGATGCCGATGGGGCGTCTCGACGCGGTGACGCTGGCGAGGCTGCCGGCGACGTGGCAGGGGCCTGGGCAACTGGACTACGAGCCCATCGACACGTTTGGCCTTGAGGACGTCGAGACGACGCTGAACTACATCGCCAAGGGCCTCTACATGGGGTTGGTGATCTTTGCCGACGGGGACCCTTCGACGCCGTTCGCGAACGAATATGACTTCTTCGACGTCGTGATCCGCGATCCCAACGATGCGGACGGGGACGGGATCCCGGACTTGTCGGACGTGCCCGGCGCCGTGGCGTCGCGGCCGGGGATCGCGATGCGGGTGGAAGGGGGGCGCGTGCGGGCGACGGTGACGGGGACTGCGGGCGCGCGGTGCTGGGTGGAGCGGGCCGACGCCATCGGGGGCAATGCCTGGACGAAGGAGTCCGAGGTGGTTGTGGGGGCGGCTGGAAGCGTGGAGGTGGACCTGGGCGCCTCGACGGGCGACGCGGCGTGGTTCCGGGCGCGTTGGCCGTGACGGCGTGCGCGCCATCCTGCCGGGGACGTTTTTGCCAGCCGAAGGGCTACGCCCTGATCGGGTCCGCCGAGAGGGCCCATCCCACGAGCCAGTGGGCAGAGTCTTGGGGATTCGGTCGAAGCGCGGTTGTCCTGATCCGGCACGAGGCTCGGGCGTTGAGCCGGAAATCAGCGTTGCCGCCGATGAGGCCGCAGCCTGCGGGCGCAGGCGAAGGCGGCCAAGGGAAGTCCCGCCATCATGGCCCATTCACGGGGCTCTGGAACGGACGATGGCGTGTGCGGGCCGGGAACCTGCCGGGTGTAGGTGGAGGTGCCGCTCGTGATGCCTTCCATGGCAAAACTATAGCCGAAGGTCGCCCAGAGCGACGCGGACCCGGCGTACACGGAGGGCAATGCGATTTGTCCGTCCAGGTCGCCGGTGGCCGTATAGCTGCGCCCCGGGAACACCCAGCTCTGGGTGCTGGAGTAGGATCGGTCCACCGTTGTTGAGAGGGTGCCTGATCCCAGACCGTTCCAGGAAACGCTGACGCTCGGGGCAACATCGCCCGGCATGGGGGCCACGGTGATGGAGAGGTTGGCGTTCCTCGTCACGCGGATCTGTGGAGGAGCGGGTTCGTCCCCCTGACGCGCCCACCCTTCCCCAAGGGGCGGGAACTCCTTTAGTTCCAGGGTATAGGTCACGCTGACATGATCGCTGTAGCTCAACGTCTCGGCCGTCAGGGTTTGATAGTTGGGCCTTGGGGAGACCAAGCCGGAAATCGTGGCGGAGGTGTTGAAGGGATCGTCCGTGGTTCCCACCCAATACCAAGTGCCCGTGGCCGTCTCCGTCACGGTGTGGTCCGCCAGCAGGCGTTGGGGTGGGGCGTAATCGAGGGCGAGGCAAAGGGCCGCCAAGAAGGCAGGCCTCGCCCCGCCTGTGAGGCCGGGCGGGTGCAACATTTTGGATTTCATGAGGTGCGTCTTGGTCGCAGACGGGATACGCGCCACCGGGTTTTTCAAGGCTGAACTTCACGGTATTCAAACGCCTCGGGGCCGCTTCGCCTGCGGATGCACAGAAACGGTGGAAAACGAGCGGTAGAAATCGCGAAGGACCCGCCCCGAAGCGGATGGCCGTGGGGTCGGCAGGACATCGACCGAAGGGCACCAGAGGGCGGTGGGCGGGATCGGAAGCGGGGGGCGGCCGGGGCAGCCGGTGCACGAGGACGGGGGGCGGATGGAGGGAGTGGCCTCGGACCGATCATGGCTCCACGCGACGCGCGGGGCCGTTGGCGGGCCGGTTGCCTGCCTCGCCCAAGCCCGGCAGCACGCCTCGGGCTTCCCGTGCGCCAGCCATGCGCCGTGCGCGCCCAACACGGGCGGCTACTGCGCCCCCCACTTGGTGTTGCGAAGGAACGCGAGGAGGTCCGCGAGCTCCTGGCGTGTGATCTGGGTTTCGAGGCCGGCGGGCATGAGGGAGACGGT
>JBJSZF010000456.1:0-3068 GCA_046090125.1 Verrucomicrobiota bacterium | reverse complement strand
CCGGAAGGCCATGGGCGCGGACGAGGGCCTCTACCTGTTCCCGGAGTACCGTGCCCGTGCCGCAATGGAGGTCGAGGTAGGCCGCGCGCGCGTCGTCGGGAAGCTCCAGCGCCTCCACGAACAAGGTGCGGAGGCTGGTTTCGGAGGCCGGGCTCATGGCGGCGTCCCGGCGTTGCGGCGGATCTCGTGATAGAGCCAAGCGCGCGCGAAGGCCCAATGCCGCTTGGCCGTGCGACCCGACATCCCCAGCACCTCCCCGGCCTCGTCCATCGTGAGCCCCCCGAAGAACCGAAGCTTCACCAGCTCGGCGCAGCCGGGGTCCACCGCCATCAGACGTCCCAGGGCCTCGTCCACCGCCAGCAACGTGTCGGCCTGCGTCTCCGACGCCACGTCCACATGCTCGAGGTCGAGGTCCATCCGCTCCCATCCGCCGCCGCGCTTGGCCGCCCGGCGGCGGCGCGCCCGCTCGATCAGGATGCGGCGCATGGCCTCGGCGGCGACGCCAAAGAAGTGGTGGCGCCCCTGCCACGCAACGTCCTTCGAGGCGGTGATGCGAAGCCATGCCTCGTGCACGAGAGCCGTGGGCTGCAACGTTTGGTGGGCGGGCTCGCCCGACATCTTGGCCGCCGCGAGGCGCCGCAGTTCGGCGTACACGAGGGGCAGCAGCCGTTCCGGCGCGTTGGCCCCGCCGACGCCCGCCTCCGACAACGCCTGCGTCAGGTCGGCCAGCGACGCCTCGCCCTCGTCCACGGACTCGCCCTCCATGGCCTGTGCCCGCTCCTTCAATCCCTTCGCCCCTTCACCACCCCATCATGCGCAGGACGGCAACGAAAGGGGACAGGGTTGTTCCGGAACCCCGCCCCGCGAGACTCAGGCAAAGGGGTCAGATCTGTATCTTTGACATTTCGGCGTGGTCATTCCTCGCCGCCCGCCCTCCTCCTACGCGTCATCAATGCATGGGCGCCTGCGTGCCCGGCTTCCCCGGGCAACGGCAGGAGGAGTGCTCGCTTGAAGCCACTGCCTAGCAACGCGGCAATCGGTGCCGAAGCCTCACCGCGCGGCAACTCCAACAGCCTTGTTCGCCCGGAGGCACCACGGCGCACGGACCAGAATGTCAATGTTACAGATCTGACCCCTTGGTCCGTTTAGAATCCTCGTGCGACAGATCATTAGTGGTCGTCCTCCACGCATCTTCGCCGGGTATTCCGAGGAGGAGCTCGACAATTCCCAGGTCGCTTTCAACCTCTTGGCCCGGTTCGGGGGGAAGCCGGTGCTCAAGGCCATGGTCGCGCTGTTCTGTTCCAAGCTCATGACGTGGTACCACCGAGAGCGCTTCCTGGACCCAAACAAGGCGACCTTTCAGAAAATCCTCATCCAGGACGCCAAGTCCTTGCCCATCCCGGCCTTGCTGGATTCCGGCGGCTCGCCTACCGGCGCGTGCAGGGCCTTGGGGGAAGCCGCCGACCGCATGATGCAGCTTGTGGCTGCATCGAGAGACCGTTTGTCCCCCATCCAGGCCGCCGCCATGGCCAACGCGATCCGGCGCACGGACCGCGAGATCGACCGCCTCGTGTACGACCTTTACGGACTGACGCCGGCGGAGGTTGCGCTGGTCGAAGGACCCGGTGAGGACACCCACCCGGAGGGCCGGCCTCCGTCCGAAGGCGTCGGTTGAACGTGCCGCATGCGCCCGTCGGGGTCGTGCGGCCCGAGTGGGGCGGCGGGTGCACCGCCTGGGATTCCCCGTTGTTCCCAGCCAACCCGGAACCGGATAGGCTGCGGCCATGGCGACGGGCGTGTTGATCGAGGTGCTGGTGGATTCCGTGGCGTCGGCTCGGGCCGCGCAGGCGGGCGGGGCGGACCGGCTGGAGGTGTGCCAGAACCTGTTCGAGGGCGGCACGACGCCCAGCGCGGGCCTGATCAAGGCCCTGCGCGCCGCCGTGGACCTGCCCGTGAACGTCATGATCCGGCCGCGCGGCGGGGACTTTTGCTACTCGGCGGACGAGTTCGAGGTGATGCGGCACGACATCGCGGCGGCCAAGGAACTGGGCGCGAACGGCATCGTGCTGGGACTCTTGAACCCGGACGGCACCGTGGACGCCGTTCGCACCGCTGAGTTGGTCGCGTTGGCCCGGCCGTTGCCGGTGACCTTCCACCGCGCCATCGACATGGCGCGCGACCTCGGCGAGGCGCTGGAAACCCTCATCGGGCTGGGCGTGGACCGCGTGTTGACGTCGGGAGGCGAGGCGACGGTCTGGGAGGGGGTGGACGCGCTTGCGTCGCTGGTGGAACGGGCGGCGGGACGGATCGTGGTGATGCCGGGCGGGGGCATCCGGGAGCACAACGTGCAGAAGGTGCTGGCGCGCACGGGCGCCCGCGAGGTCCACGTGAGCGGCAGCCGGTCGGTGGAGAGCCGGATGGAGCACCGGAACACGCGGGTGTTCATGGGCAAGGAGCTGCGCGCGCCGGAATTCCTGGTGAGCGAGGTCGATCCGGGGCGCGTGGCGCGATACCGGTCGTTGGTGGGCGGCGTGTGAGGGGAGAGGGCGCGACCATGTGGCAGGCGTTCAAGGAGTTCGTGGTGTTCCTGAGGCGGGAGAAGAAGTGGTGGCTCCTGCCGGTGGTGGGGGTGCTCTTGTTGCTGGGGGCCCTCGTCGTGTTCAGCTCCAGCTCGGCGTTGGCCCCCTTCATGTACCCGTTCATGTAGGGGACCGACGACGCCCGCCGCCCCATGCGAACCATCCTTGGCGTCTCGGCGCACTACCACGACTCGGCGGCGGCCGTGGTGGTGGATGGCCGGGTGGTGGCGGCGGCGCAGGAGGAACGGTTCACGCGCCGCAAGAACGACGAGGGCTTCCCGGTGCACGCGGCGCGGTTCTGCCTGCAACGCGCGGGGCTGGGCGAGCGATGGCCGGACGCCGTCGTCTTCTATGACAAGCCCATCCCGAAGTTTGCGCGGTTCCTCGAGACGGTGCTGGCGCTGGCTCCGGGAGGGCTCGGGACGTTCGTCCGGTTCGCGCCGGGATGGCTCGGCGAGAAGCTGGACCAACGCTCGCTCATCCGGACGG
>JBJSZF010000455.1:0-1062 GCA_046090125.1 Verrucomicrobiota bacterium | reverse complement strand
CTTGGCGTCCGGTGGTGTCGCTTCGCTCAACCACCGGCTACATTCTGGCATCCCTCCGGGATGCGTCCGTGCGCGCCACGGTCCGTTGTTTGCTGGCGGCGTTGCCAAGATGACGGCCGTTTCGCCGGTTGCATGCCGGGGAGGCGGTTGGGTTCAGTTCGGGGCGAGATGTTGGACAAGAGGCAGGTGATCGAGGGCGTGGTGGAGAAGCTGGCGGCCGACGTGGACTTGTACCTGCGCGCGGCACGGACGGCGGCGTCGGAGGCCACCGACGAGCAAAGCAAGGCGGAGAACAAGTACGACACGCGCGGCCTGGAGGCCTCGTACCTGGCCCGCGGCCAATCGCGTCAGGCGGCGGAGGCCGAGCGCGCGTTGTCGGTGTTTCGCGGGTGGTCGCAACGGGTGCCGGCGGCGGGCGCCGTGGTGTCGGAGGGGTCCCTCGCCTGCGTGGGGCAGGGGCGGACGGCGACGTGGTACCTGGTGGCCCCCTGCGCGGGCGGCACGGAGGTGGACGTCGAGGGGGTGGAGGTGACGGTCATCACGCCGTCGTCGCCCATGGGCCGGGCGTTGTGCGGGCGCAAGGCCGGCGACGACGTGGTCCTGCCGTCCGGTTCCAAGGGACGCGTCCGCGAGGTGGGTTGACGTCTGGGTGGGGCCTGGGGGTTTGTAGGCCGGGTCCTCGGACCCGGCGCACGCGGCCTACAGCCGGGAAGGCGCCCCGAGCCGTTCCAGCGGGACGTTGAGGATGGGGTAACGCGGCCAATGCTCGTGGTCGAAGTGCCACCATTCGTTGGACAGCACCCGAAAGCCCTCGGCCTCCATGGCGGACCGCAGGAGGTCGCGGGCATGGCGTTGCGGGGCGGTGCCGCCGGGGAAGTCGGCATGGGCGCGGGCGGTGGGCTCGTCGTAGGCGGACGGCATGTCCACGAGGGCGCCCGTGCGCAGGTCGAACAGCGAGCAATCCACGGCGCAGCCCCGGTTGTGGCGCGAGCCCTTGGCGGGGTTGGCGACGTAGTCGCGCTGGGCGGGCGGAACGGATTCCCAGAAGAGCCGGGTGACGGA
>JBJSZF010000454.1:0-17388 GCA_046090125.1 Verrucomicrobiota bacterium | reverse complement strand
CCGCTCTTTCCTCTCCTCCACTCCTCCTCCCTCATCCACGACTCTTTCCTATGGCACACAAGAAGGGACACGGCAGTTCCAAGAACGGACGTGACAGCGTCAGCAAGCGCTTGGGCGTCAAGGCGTTCGGTTCCGAGCTCGTCACGGCCGGCACCATCATCGTCCGCCAACGCGGCTCCAAGTTCACCGCCGGGGCCAACGTCGGCGTCGGTCGCGACTGGACATTGTTCGCCCTCAAGGATGGTCGCGTGAAGTTCGACCGCGAGGGTCGCCGCGTGAACATCCTGCCCGAGACCCCGGCTGCCTCCGTGGCGGGCAACTAGCATTCACGTGCCCGCTTCCCGCCCCCTGCGGCGGACGCAGGCGACGACCCGGGCGAGGCCAGGTGCCTCGCCCGTTTTGTTTTTGAAACCACTTCCCGCGCCCTCCCATGTTTGTTGACGAAATCAAGGTGTACGCCCGCGCAGGCCACGGCGGTCGCGGTGCGGTCGCCTTCCGACGTGAGGCCTACATCACCAAGGGCGGCCCGGATGGTGGCAACGGCGGCAAGGGCGGCGACGTCATCCTCGAGGCCAGCCACGACCTCAACAACCTCATCGAGCAATACTTCAATCCTCGCCTCATCGCCCAGCATGGCGAGGGCGGCATGGGCAAGGGCATGGATGGCAAGGCCGGCAAGGACCTCGTCATCAAGGTCCCCTGCGGCACCATGGTCTGGCGCATCCAGGACACCACTCCCAACCTCGCCGCCTTGCCCAAGCGAGTCGGCCCCTCCGGGGCACCCATCGAGGCTGAGCCCCCCAAGTCCAAGCCCGCCCTCCGCCCCGCCCAGCATCCCAAACCCTCGGCCACTTCGGCCGACCAAGAATCATCCGAAGACCGCCCCGTCCTCGGTTCCTCCGCCTCCAAGCGCCCCGTCATCCGCAGCCACGGCGGCATCCGAGCCATGGAAATTGACCTCTCCAAGGAATCCGACTCCGTCGAGGACGCCTTCGACGCGGAGAAGGGCGAGTTGGTCTGCGACCTGACCACGCACGGCCAGTGCTTCGTCCTCTGCAAGGGCGGCCGCGGCGGCCTGGGCAACCGCAACTTCGCCACCAGCCGCCACCAGACGCCCCGTTTCGCCCAACCCGGCGAACCCGGCACCGAGGGCGACTATATGCTCGAACTCCGCATCGTGGCCGACGTCGGCATCGTGGGGTATCCCAACGCCGGCAAGTCCACCCTGCTGACCGCCATTTCCCACGCCCGTCCCAAGATCGCCCCTTACCCCTTCACCACCCTCACGCCGCAGGTCGGCATCGTGGAATACGACGACTTCGCGCGGCTTGTCGTGTGCGACGTCCCAGGATTGATCGAGGGCGCCCATCTGAACGTCGGGCTCGGGCACGCCTTCCTGCGCCACCTGCGCCGTTGCAAGGTGCTGGTGCTGCTCCTCGACATGGCCGGCACCGACAACCGGCCCCCATGGGAGGACCACCGGCACCTGCTGGAGGAACTTGGCGCCTACGACAAGTCGTTGCTCGAACGTCCCCGCATCGTCGTGGCCAACAAGGTGGACGAACCCCAGGCCGAGGCGAACCTCAAGGCCTTCAAGCGCAAGGTCCGCAAGACCCCCGTCCTCCCCATCTCCGCCGCCTTCGGCGACGGCATGGACGCCTTCAAGCAGGCCATCCGCGATGCCGTCGAGGAAGTCAGCGGACCCTTGCAACGGTAACGGTCGCGCGGGCTAGGAATGGAGCGGTGCGACGGGCAGGGGTCCGGCAGCCACGAGGCGCTTCCGTCTGGAATCCACCGCCAACGCGAGCCCTTCCAAGGTACGTGCGCCCAAGAGGGTCATGTCCCCGGGCTCTCCGAACACCACCTCGTCCATCGTGAAGGACGGGCCTACGCGCAGGATGGCAAACCCAATGCTCCGCGTGATGGCCTGCCCATTGGCCATCGTGAACGTCACGTCCTTCTTTTCACGGACCACTCCGATGTCTTCCAACGTCGCGGCGGGAATCCACGTGAACTCGCTGCGCGTGTCCACCAACGCCCGCCGACTCGTCGCCGACCTCGATCGATGGGCGGGGTTCGCCAAGCCGAGTTCGACGGGAAACCTTTCCACGGGGAATCCCTAGCCCGACTGCCCCCTTCGAGGCGTGCCCACGCCCAGCCGCCGTCGCCACGATGCGAGCTGCGCCCGCACCTGGCGTGTTCCCGGCGCCCCGATGACCTCCCGCCGCGCCATCGCGGCGTCGAGATCGAGCATGCCCAGAACGTCCGGCCCGAACGCGACATCCACGGACCGGAACTCCTCGACCGTCAGTTCGTTGAGACGCTTGCCCCACTTCTCGGCCAGCCCCACGACCGCGCCCACCACGTGGTGCGCCTGCCGGAACGGCATGCCCTTGCGCACGAGGTAGTCCGCGAGGTCCGTCGCCAGCAGCAGGGGGTCCGACGCGGCGGACCGGCACGCCTCGGGCACGGCATGAGTGTGGTCCAGCATGGCCGCCATCAACCGCACGCTGGCGCGGACGGTGTCCGCCGTGTCGAACACACGTTCCTTGTCCTCCTGCAAGTCGCGGTTGTACGTCATGGGCAGGCCCTTCAGCAACGTGAGCAACGACATGAGGTTGCCCACCACGCGGCCCGTCTTGCCCCGCACCAGCTCCGCCACGTCGGGGTTCTTCTTTTGCGGCATCAACGATGAGCCCGTCGTGTACGCGTCCTCGATGCGCACGAACCCAAACTCGCTGCCCACCCACAGGATGATGTCCTCCGCCAGGCGGCTCAGGTGGACCGCCAGCAAGGCCGATGCCGACGCAAACTCGACGAGGAAGTCCCGGTCGCTGACGCCATCCATGGAGTTTTGGGTGACCAAGGGCTTGCCCTTGGAATCGCAAAACCCCAGCAACGAGGCGACCCGCTCCCGCTGGATCGGGAGCGTCGTGCCCGCGATGGCCCCGGAGCCCAACGGACAGACATTGGCCCGTGTACGCGCGTCGGCGAGACGCCCCATGTCGCGCTCGAGCATCTCGACGTAGGCCAGCAAATGATGCGCCAGCCACACCGGCTGCGCCCGTTGCAGGTGCGTGTAGCCTGGGATCACCACGTCCGCATGACGCGTCCCCAACCCCACCAAAGCTGCCTGCAATCCGCGCACCTCGCCCGACAGCGCGTCGATCTCTTCCCGCAGCCACAAGCGGATGTCCAGCGCCACCTGGTCGTTCCGCGACCGCGCCGTGTGCAGCTTCGCGCCGGCTGGCACTCGGCGCGTCAGCTCGGCCTCGATGTTCATGTGCACGTCCTCCAGCTCGGCCTTCCACGGGAACGCGCCCGCCTCGATCTCCGACCCGATGGCCTCGAGCCCCTTGCGAATGTCCCTCAGCTCCCGGGCGGTCAGGATGCCCACCTCGTGCAGCATGGTCGCGTGCGCAACCGAGCCCCGGATGTCGTGGCGCCACAGGCGATGGTCGAACGAGATCGACTCGGAGAACGCCGCGACGTCGGCGGCGGGGCCGGAGGAGAACCGGCCGGAACGGGAGACGGGCTTCATGGGGGGATCAGCGGCGGATCTTGGCGATCAGGGATTCGAGACGGCGGCCGTACTCGACGAAGTTGGCGACGAGGGCGTCATCCTGCGCGGCCGAGTTGGCGTCATGGAAGACGGCGACCATGTGGGGCTCGATGGAGATGCCGGCGTCGTAGCCGCGCGCGAACGCGTCGGCAAGGATGCGCTCCACCGCGCCATCGCCCTCGCCCGGGAAGTGATAGTCTGCGTCGTTCTTGGCGGTGTTCCAGCGGGCGTCCTTGACGTGGATGTGGACGGAGGCGTCGCGCACTTGGGTCCAGAACTCCCACGGGTCCTGGCGCGGCCGGGGCTCCGGCTTGGAACGGTCGAGGTTGAACACGGGATTGGCGGTGTCGAAGACCCATCGGAGGCCGGGCACGTTGTCGAGCAGGCGGAGGGCGTGTTCCCAGCTCATGCCGCCGTAGTTCATGCAGTTCTCGTGCACGGGCTGGATGCCGGCGTCGAGGAACCGCGCCGTCACCTCGCGCAGGCGCCGGAACCGCTCCCGTTCCATCTGGTCGTCGTCGTCGCGCACCTTGTAGCTCATGACACGCACGAACGGGACGCCCAGCCGTTGCATCCGCGGGATTGCACGCGCGACCTCGGCCAGCGTGATGTCAAAGGGGTCCTCGATGCGCTTGGCCCAGTTGCCGATCGTCGAGGCCAGGCAATGCACCGAGATGCCCGCGTCCCGCAGCGTCCCGGCCACCTCGTCGAAGGCCGCGTCCGGGATGTCATGCAGATTGCCCTTCGCATGCCCCGGCACCGTCACGTTGCGCATCTCGATGTGGTGCCAGCCCAGCTCCCGCGTCGCGCGAACCTGCGCCGCCAATGAGTTGCCCGCCTCGTCCGAAATCCCGCACAAGATCATGGGCCGACGCTACCGCCGCGCACCGCGCGTTGGAAGGCCCGTGTCCCTCACAGGCACCACCACGGCAGCGCCGTTACGCGGTCGTGCAGGCGCAACGGGCGCGGGCAACGGCACACCACGTAGCCGTGGTCCGCCTCTCCCGGCTTCTCGTCCATGAAGGCCAGCAGGTGCCGCGCGTGCGACAACGTTGGATGCTCCGTCCACTTGACCTCCAACGGCGTGAGGCGGCCGCCACGCTCGATGATGTAGTCCACCTCAGCGCCGTCCCGGCTTCGCAGGTGGAACAGGTTGCCGTCGCCGAGGTACCGCAGGCGGTTCCAAAGCTCGATGCCCACCCACTGCTGAAACACAGGCCCCGGGTTGGCCATCACGGTGTCCTCCGAGGGGTTCAACCCCGCCGCCGCATGACGAATGCCCAGGTCGAAGAACAAAAACTTTGGCGTCGAAAGCAGGTTCTTTCGCGGGCTTTTGGCATAGGCAGGCACGCGCAGGCCCACGAACATGTCCTCCAGCAACTGATAGTGCGCCTTCACCGTCATGTTCGAGATGCCCGCCTCCTGCGCGATGCCCGCAAAGTTCACCAGGTTGCCCGACTCGGACGCCGCGAGCTGCAGGAACCGCACGAAGGCGCCCCAGTCTCGGAGGAGCGTCTCCCGCCGGATTTCCTCCTCCAGGTGGACCAACGCATACGACCTCAATAGCGCAGGACGGTCCTCGGCCTCCGCCGTCACCACGCCCGGCAACGCCCCAAAGGCCAGCCGCGTCGGCAGGTCCCATGCCGGAAACAAGGACCCGGCCGCGGCGTCACCCGCCGCGGGAAAGGGCAGCGGCGAACCCTCCGCCGAACCCCTGCCCTCCGGCGCAGGGTGCTCCGCGAGCGTCAGCGGGTAGAGGCGGTGCATCAGGCATCGCCCGGGCAACAGGTTGGCCCCGGTCACGCGCAGCCTTCGCGCCGAGCTTCCACACAGCACGAAGCGCCACCGCCCCTTGTCGGCATCATAAAGCGCCTGCACGGCATCAAAGACCGCAGGCACCGCCTGGGCTTCGTCCACGAAGACAAACCGGGGGGACTTCCCTGGAGGAAGCGCGCGACAAGCCTGCGCAAACTCACCCGGGTTCGCGAGATGCCGCGACCGCTCCAACGGGTCGGCCAAGTTGATCCGGAGGGCATCCGGCGGCACGAGGCGGTTCAGCAGGGTGGACTTGCCGGTTTGCCGGGCTCCGAAGAGGAGGTGGACGAAGGGCCGGGCCAGCTTCGCGCGCAGGGTGGCCTCAAACCATCGCTGATACATGAACCTTAAATATATCGCTTTAATCCATAGTCAATATTGAGCGTGAAGCCCGCCCCCGCTTCGCGCACCTCCCGTTCCCGTCCCCATCGCCGTCTTGCCCCCCACGCCCCCTCGCGGGGAGGCTGCCGCCTATGGATCGCCTCATCGGACAGCTCGACCGGCACCTGCGCGCCACCCCGCGCCTCGGCTCCGGCGTCTATCTCGCCCGCACCGCCGTCGTCCTTGGCGACGTCACCCTCGGCGACCGCAGCCGCGTCTGGTACGGGGCCGTGCTCCGCGGCGACATCAACCGGATTGAGGTCGGCGAGGAATCCAACATCCAGGATAACGCCGTGCTGCACCTCGCCGACGACTTCCCTTGCATCGTCGGACGGCGCGTGACGGTGGGCCACTCGGCCAACGTCCACGCATGCATCGTGGGCGACGAGTGCCTCGTGGGCATGGGTGCGACGATCCTCGACGGGGCCGTCATCGGGGAGCAGTGCCTGGTAGGTGCGCACGCGTTGGTGACGCCCGGGACGCGCATCCCGCCAGGGTCCATGGTCCTGGGGGCCCCGGCCAAGGTGGTGCGGCCGCTGACGTCGGAGGAGAGGGCCGGGTTGGCGCACTGGGCATGGAAGTACGTGGCGAACGCCGCCTATTGCCTCCGGCACGGCTTGCACGTGGGCGCGCCGCTTCTTCCAAATCCTTGAGGCGCATCCTCGGGAGCCGGCGGGCACGGGCGAGTCGCCAGCCCGTTCGCCCCCCGCGTCAGGCCTGACCGCCCCAGCCGCGACTACAACCGCGCAAACAGCCGGTTCGCCTCCTCCAGCGTTTCCTTGGACCCGATGTCATACCAGATGCCGGGGATGCGCCATGCGAGGACGGGTTGGCGCGGGTAGATCCATTGGATCAGGCGGCCCGGTTGATCGGGGTTGTTGCCCTCCGCGATGTACTGACGCACCAAGCCAACGTAGCGACGCGGGTAATAGTAGAGCGCGATGCCAATGGTCGTGGACGGCGGGTTGGAGGGCTTCTCCACGAAGCTTGTCACGCGGCCATCGGCATCGACGTCCACCACGCCGTACTTCCTGGCCTCATCGAGGCTGCCAACGTCATGGACGCCCAACACCACCTCGTCACGTTGCTTGCAGAACGCCCCAAACTCCGAGAGCGGCTGGCTGAACAGGTTGTCGCCCGCCACCACGACGAGGTCGTCGTCGAGCTTCTCCCGTTCGATCACGAACTGGAGGTCGCCAATGGCTCCCAGCTTGTCCGCGTCGCTGGTCGAGCCGTCGTTGATGACCGTGAACTCCAGACTGGCCTTGTTCGACCGATACGCATCGGCCCATTGCTGGAAATGCGGCGCGAACTTGTTGTTCGTCACAATCAGGACGCGGTCGAGGCCCGGGAGCCCGGCGAGGTTGTCGAGGACGTGGTCCACCATGGGCTTTCCCGCCACCGGCAACAGCGGCTTGGGCTGGGTCAACGTCAGGGGATACAGGCGCGTCGCATAGCCCGCAGCAAGGATCAGCAGCTTCATCGTCTTCGGGTAACGCTGCCCACGGTCCGCGTTCCGGGAAAGCGTGGATTTTTCACTGCCCTTGCCCGCACGGCTCCGCCACGAGGTCGTAGTCCGTGTGGCCCACCACGCGCACCCGCGCAAACTCTCCCGCCGTCACCTTGCCCCGCACGTACACGCGGCCGTCGATGTCCGGGGCATCCGCTTCGCCGCGTGCCACCCAGTATGTCCCCTTCAATGCCTCCAACCCGGCGTCCTTGCCCCGGATCAGCCCGTGTTCCCACGAGAGCACCCGCGCCTTCTGGAGCGCTGCCGCCGAGGCCTGCCCCTCCACGAGCACCTTCAGCTCGCGCCCCACGAACGACTGGGCCACCGCCACCGCCACCTCGTGCTGGGCCGCCATCGCCCGCTCGCGTCGCCGTTGCCGCGCCTTCAACGGAACCTGAGCCTCCATTCGGCCCGCCACCGTCCCGTCCTCTTGCGAGTAGGTGAACACCCCCAGCCGCTCGAACCGCGCCTCGCGGATGAAATCCAGCAACACGTCGAACTTCGCCTCCGTCTCGCCCGGGAAACCCACGATGAACGTCGTTCGCAAGGCGATCCCGGGTATCCCCGCCCGGATCCGCCCCACCAACTCCCGGATGTACGCCCCGCTCGTCTCGCGCCGCATCCGTTGCAACATCGTGTCCTCGATGTGCTGCAATGGCATGTCCACGTACCGCGCCACCTTCCGGCTCGACGCGATCGTCTCGATCAACTCGTCCGTCCAATGCGCCGGATGCGTGTACAACAGCCGGATCCAGAAGTCCCCCGGCATCGCGTCCAGCTCCCGGATCAACGTGCACAACGTCGTCGCGTCCGCCGGCAACGCCTGCGTCGCCGCCTGGAAGCGTTCCGGCGATGCAATCGCACGACTGTGCCCCTCGCGCAGGTCCAGCCCGTAGTACGTCGAATCCTGCGAGATGAGGTTCAGTTCCCGGACGCCCTCCGAAACCAGCCGCCGCGCCTCCGCCACCACGTCCGCCTGCGTCCGCGACCGATGCGAGCCCCGCATCCGCGGAATCGTGCAGAAGCTGCATGGGTGGTTGCAGCCCTCGGCAATCTTCACGTACGCAAAGTGACGGGGCGTCAGCCGAAAGCGCGGGGTGTCGTGCTGCGGGATGTAGCTGGGCCGGACGGCCACCTCCACCAACGGCCCGGCGGCGGGTGCCACCACCGTGCGCGTCTGGTTGTGCTTCCCGCTGCCGCTCAACGACGCCACGCCTTCCTCCGCCACCGGCGACGCCGCGTCGAGGCTGGCGATCTTGCCCTTCACCGCCCGCGCACGGCCCTTCCCCTTGCCCGTCGCCGGGGCCGCTAGCTTCCCCGCCCGCGCCGCGATCGCCTGCCCCACGATGTCCCCCACCTGCGCCACCTGGTCGATCCCCATGAACGCGTCCACCTCCGGCAACAGCTTGGGAAGCTCCTCGCGAAACCGCTGCGGCATGCATCCCGACACGATCACCGCCTGCGACGGGTTTCGCGCGTCGCGGTCCGCCGCCGACTCCAGGATCGCGTCCACGGACTCCTCCTGCGCCGCGTCGATGAACGAGCACGTGTTCACGATCAACGCGTCCGCCTCCGCCGGGTCGTTGGTCACCTCGATCCCGTGCTTCAGCAACGACCCCAGCATGATCTCTGCATCCACCAGGTTCTTGGCACACCCCAGCGAGACAATCCCGACGCGCCGCGGCACAGACGGGCTGGATGACGACGAGGGGGACGCGTTCCTGGGAGCAGGTTTGGATACCATGGTTGGGAAAGCCGGGCGGATTCGGATTGGGAAGGTTGAATGCGCGGCGCGCGCCGACGCGGGCTAGCGGGGCGCCGCCTCCGCGACCAACGCGTCGAGCCGCCGCAGGATGGGCTCGAGCAGGGCGATGTCCGTGTCGGGCCGACGCGGGTTGCGCACGTGGGGCTCGGGGGACGGAATGAGCCCGCGCAAGTGGAGGAACTGGGCGCAGGAATGCTTGTAGGCGGGGACGGGCGCGCGGAAGGCCATCATGCCGAGATACTGGAGCCAGTCGTTCAGCTCGTGGAACCGCGCGTCCCCAGCCTCCCACATGCGGTCGCGCGCCGCGAACGCCTCCGGATGGAACGCCGACAACCCCAGCAGGTAGTCGCTGCCCCACTGCACCATGTCGATGGCAAGGTCGTTGCCCGTGTACACCTTGAAGTCCGGCCGCTCGGCGTCCCGGAGCGCCAGCCGTTCCCATTCCAACGCCCGGGACAACGAGCTGTGCTTGGCACCCTTGAGCTGCGGGATCGCCATCAATGCCCGGAACGTCTCCAAGTCCCAGATGCGCCCGAACGGCACGAACATCCGGCCCAACTCAAAGCCCAGGAACTCGTCCACCTCCGACGCAATGGACCGGAACAACGCCACCAGAGCCGGCCCGGGCAGTTCGCCCGTGGCCGACGCCGGGAACAGGATGGGGACGCCGCCGTTGCACGCGATGGCGCTGCACTCGCGCCGGTACAGAATCGAGGGATCACCGTCCTGTCCCTCGATGTAGGCACCTGCGACAAACCGGCGTCCGCGCGCCGCGCTACCCACGATGCCCAGGATCTCGCGTCGCTCCTCGGGCCGCAGCAGGTTGGCGTAGCCCGTGTCCATGTTGACGGCCGGCGTGAGGCCCGCCGCCCACGTCCGCTCCAGCAGGTTGCCATACGCCACCATGTCGGCCGTGCCGTCCGGCCGAAAAGGCAACAGCACCGCCGAGATGCCCTCAATGCGGCGCCCGGCGCGAAGCGGTGGAATGCCCATTCCCATGCGACGCCCAAGTCCGGGGTCAGGCCGGGATTTCCTCGGCCCTGAAGAAGCGCCGGACCTCGATCTCGGCATTCTCCGGCGAGTCCGAGGCATGGGCGATGTTGAGCATGCTGTTGGTCCCAAGGTCGCCCCGCAGCGTGCCCTTGGGGGCCTTGCGTGAGTCCGTGGGGCCCAGCAGTTCGCGGACCTTCGCCACGGCGTCCGTGCCGTTCAGGATCAACGCCAGCACCGGACGCGAGCTCATGAACTCGACGATCTCGGGAAAGAAGGGACGGTCGGCCAGGTGCGCGTAGTGCTCCGCCAGGATCTTGCCGTCGAGGCGCAGCATCTTGGCCGCCGACAACCGAAGGCCCGCCGCCTCCAGGCGCCGGATCACTTCCCCGGCGAGGTTCTTCTCCATGCAGTCCGGCTTGCAGAGGATCAACGTTCGTTCCATCAGGCCGATAGTCTGTCCCGAAGTCCGCCCCCGGGCTCAAGCCTGTATCCGCTCCACAACCCCACGCCGATGCAGCACGGATGCACGGGCGGCCGCAGGGAGAGGGGACGGATGAAGGATGAAGGATGAGGGATGAAAGAGGGAAGGCGACGGGGATGTCCCGCACCCGTCGAGGGCTCGCCCCGCTCCGTCAACCAACCCCTCTCGATGACGGCCGCCTGCGGCATCCTTCACCATTCCTCCTTCCTCCTCCCCCTTTCTACGCCACCACGCCCCGCACCACGTGCCCATGCACGTCCGTCAACCGCCGGTCCGCCCCGTTGTGACGCACCACCAGCCGCTCGTGGTCGATCCCCATCAGGTGCAACACCGTTGCATGCAGGTCGTGCGGCGTCGTGATGTCGCGCTCGGCCCTCCAGCCCCAGGGGTCCGTCTCGCCCACCGACGCGCCCGCACGCACGCCCGCGCCCGCCATCCATCCCACGAACGCGCCGCCGTTGTGGTCCCGCCCCTCGCCCTCCTGCGAGAACGGCATCCTTCCAAACTCGGTGTTCCAGAGAACGAGGGTGTCGTCGAGAAGCCCGCGTGCGCGAAGGTCCTTGAGCAGGGCGGCGGCCGGGCGGTCCGTGGCGCGGCACATGGGCGGCAGCTCCTTCACGATGCTCTTGTGGTTGTCCCAGTTGTTGCTCGGCCCGCCCGCGCCGCTCCACACCTGAACGAACCGAACGCCCCGCTCCACCAGCCGCCGCGCCAGCAAGCAACGACGCCCGAAGTCCTCCGTCGCCGGGTCGTCCAGCCCGTACAGGCGCCGCGTGGCGTCCGACTCCGCCCGGATGTCCAAGGCCTCCGGGGCGGCCAACTGCATGCGCGCCGCCAATTCATAAGCCTCGATGCGCGCCTCCAGCCGACTGTCGTCGCCCGCCCGCTCGCGATGCATCCGATTGATCGCCCCCAGCGCCCGCAGCGCGTCCTCGCCCGCCGCGCCGCCGAGGTGCGCCGCCGACTTGGGTAAGGCCAGGTCCGCCACCGGTCGCTCGAGGTGCGACTGGATGATCGTCCCCTGGTGGGTAACGGGCAGGAAGCCCGCGCTGAAGTTGCCACGCGCGTTGTAGGGAAGGCCCCGCGCATCCGGCAATACTACGAACCCCGGCAGGTTGTCGCACTCGCTCCCGAGCGCGTACCCGACCCAAGCCCCCATGCACGGAAACCCCGGGAGCAGGAACCCCGTGTTCATGAGGTAGCTGCCCGGCCCGTGGACGTTCGTGCGCGATTGCATGGCCATCAGGAAGGCCATGTCGTCCACGCACGCGCCCAGGTGCGGCAGCAACTCGCTCACCCAACGCCCGCTGGCCCCGCGTCGATGCAACGCAAACGGCGGCTTCAACACCTTGCCCGGCTCGCTCGTCGGAGCCTCCACAAGCGCCCCCGCCCCCGGGTCGAACCGCTGGCCAGCCCGCCGCTCCAGCTCCGGCTTGTAGTCAAACAAGTCCATCTGGCTGGCGCCGCCGTTCATGAACAACTGGATCACCCGCCGCACCCGCGGCCTCGCGGGAGCCGCCACGGGCCGCCCAACGCCCGCCGTCCCGCCGGCGGCGCCACCCGCCGCCAGCAAGCCGTCCGCGCCCAGGACTGCCGCGAGGCCCACGCCCCCCAGCCCGCCGCCCAGCCGCGCCAGGAATGCGCGTCGGCTCCCCGAACCCCCGCCCGCAATCCCCAACTGCCTTCCGCGCAGGAATCCCTTGTTCATGACCTACTCCACGAAGACAAACGCGTTGCTGTTGGCCAGCACGCGGCACGCGCTCTCCAGCCCGTGCCGATGCGCATGGTCCGCCAACCTCTCCCGCTCCGCGACGTCGGGCCGCCGTCCCCACAACAGGACGCACGCCCGTTCCACCCGGGCCGCCGTGTCCCCCGGCTCACGTTCCAGCCGCCGAGCCAACCACCCGCATTGCCGCACCACGAACGCGTTGTTCCACAGCGCCAACGCCTGCTGGACCGTCACCGTGTTGTCCCGCGCCGCCACCATTTGGTCGCCCGCCGGGCAATCCAACGCCTCGAAGAACGGGTCGGGCAACGTCCGGAACAGGAACCGATACACGCTCCGGCGCGCCCCCGCCGCCGAGTCCACGTCGAACACCGTGTAGTCCACCCGCGGCGTCACGTGGATGCCCGGCTTCATGTCGAACTGCATGTCGCCCGGGCCACCCATGCGGAGGTCCAGCCGGCCCGACGCCTGCAACAGCGCGTCGCGCACGCTCTCGGCGTCCAGCCGCTGCCGGGGCATCCACGACCACAATGCGTTGGTCGGGTCCGCCGCCAGCGTCGCCTCCGGCGGCCGCGACGACCTCCGGTACGCGGCGCTCGTGACCAGCAGCCGGTGCAATGCCTTCATCGAGCCGCCGGCCTCGTCCCGAAACCAACATGCCAGCCAGTCCAACAGCTCGGGATGCGTGGGCGTCGCGCCCATCCGACCAAAGTCGTTCGGCGTGGCCACGATGCCCCGCCCGAAGTGATGGTGCCATGCGCGGTTCACCGCCGACCGCCACGCGAGGCCATTGTCCTTCGAGGTAAGCCATGCCGCCAAGGTCGCCCGGCGCGCGCCCTCCGTAGCCCCCTCCGGGACCTCAAAGCGCGAGGGCAATCCCGCCACGCACGCCATGGCCCCCGGCCGCGCGACCTCCCCTGGCTTCCCAATGTCCCCGCGCCGCAGCACCCGCACCTCGCGCGGCCCCGGCGGCGGCCGCAACGACCCGTCCGGCTCAAACACGTCCGCGATCGCATACACCCGCAGCGGTTGCGGCAACGACGCCAGCTCCCGGTTCAGCCGCGCCCCCATCAGCCACGCCGCCAGTTCCATGCGCTCCGCGTCCGACCGTTGCGTCGCGGCCTTCGCCACCGCCGCTGCAATCCGCGGCGGCAACGCCTCCGGCGGACGGTCCACCCCCGTCCATTGCATGCGGAACCGTCCGATCGTGTGGGAGCCCCCATGCCGTTGTAGCAAGGTCACGACCAAGCCCTGGCCCGGGCCCAGCACAACGGGCGTCGCCAACTCGAACACCGCCGCGTGCGCCTCGCCCTCGCGCGGGTGGATGCCCCACGCCGTCTTCTCGTCCCCGTCCAACGCGGCCGCCACGCGCCAGCCGTCCTGCTCATGGCTTGCCGTCGCCCGCGCGAACCGCACCACCTCCAACGTCCGGCCCGAGCCGTCCCGCACCTCCGCCTTCAGCTCGCTGAGGTGCAGGTTCCCGTTCACCGCACGCCCCGGCCCCTTCTGCGGAAGGCTTGGGTCCGGCAACACCTCCATTCGCAGCCCCGTCACGCGCGAGCCCGCGCCGCGCCATTCCAACACGTAATCGTTCCGCTCCGGGTTCTCGCCCGTCGCCAGCAGGCTCCCGTCCGGCATCCGCTTCCACGCCACGCCGCCGCCCGCCGACGCGCGATCCCATTCCACGACCTTCCACGAGGCCTCGGCGCCTTGGCGGTCGCCTTCCCACACCTTCACCTCCTCCGCCGCCGCGGCCCCCAGCAGCAACGCGGCGTCCTTGCGTCCCACACGTTCCAGGTCCGTCCGGATCGCCCGGCGCTGACGCGTCAATGCGGGGGCCGGATAATACTCCCGGTGCGCCCGTTCCACCCCCGCAAACACCGCCTGCAACGCGTAGTAATCCGACTGCGGCACCGGGTCGAACTTGTGGTCGTGGCAACGCGCGCATTGCACCGTCGTGCTCGCCAGCACCCCCATCACCGTCGAGACCATGTCGTCCCGGTCCACGTAGCGCCCCACCTGACGGTCCGTCGTGTCCTCGCGGATGTCGCGCAGCGAGCTCTCGTCCCATGGGCCGCCCGCCGCGAAGCCCAGCGCCGCCGTCGCCTCCGGCCGTTCCGGGAACAACACGTCGCCCGCCACCTGCTCCTGCACGAACCGCGCGTAGGGAACGTCCTCGTTGAACGCACCCACCAGGTAGTCGCGGTACGGCCACGCGTGGGTCCGCACGCGGTCCTGGTCGTGCCCGTGCGTCTCCGCGAAGTGCGCCGCATCCATCCAGTGCCGCGCCCAACGCTCGCCATGCCTCGGCGACGCCAGCAGCCGGTCCACGACCCGCTCGTGCGCTCCCGCCCTCGCGTCGGCCTCGAACGCCTCCAGCTCCGACGGCGTCGGCGCGAGCCCGGTTAGGTCGAAGGTCACGCGGCGGAGCCATTCTGCGCGGGTAGCCTCCGGCGCGGCCGGGACGCCCGCCTCGCGCAGGCGAGACTCGATGAACGCATCGACCGGATGCCGGATGCCCGGGACGGCAGGCGGCGGCCGCCTTTCAAGCCGTTGATACGCCCAATGCACGTCCGCACCCAGCGCCGCGCAGGCAAGGCCCATGGCCACGGCATGCGCCGCGGCGAGGCCAAGCCATCGGCCCACGGCGGCTCCCACGGGCGCGTCCACGCGCAAATGGCGACTCTTCTCCATCGGGAATGCACCGTGGCTACCACGTCGTGCCCCGCAGGGAAAGCGCCTGGAGGAGGCCATTTCAATCGGCTGCCCAACTTTTCCTCCACGACGGGCCTTGCCACTTCTCACTCAAAGACGGCGCGATGCCGGGCGCGATGGCCCATTCATGGAAGACGGCCCGTTGCACCGCCTCGCCACCTTGTTCTTGCTCACGGTCCTCCGCTCGCCAAGCCCTTGCCGCCCGCCGGTCCTTTCGCCCAACTTGAAGGCATGTTCACGCCAAGGCAGATCCGGGACCTGATGCAGGCGAGGCCGTTTAAGCCCTTTCGCATCACCATGTCGGACGGTTCCCACTACGACATCCCGCATCACGACGCCGCCATGGTGGGCCGCAACACCGTTGAAATCGGCCTGAACTTCGACCCAGAAGGCTACGCGGAGCTGTTCACCCGTTGCTCCATCCTCCACGTCACCCAGATCGAGGACCTCCCAACCACGCCCTCACGGTAAGCCTGCCATCTGCCCCCGCCCCGCCCCCCGCTCCTCGCTCAAAGCGCCGCCAAGGGCGCGTCATCGGGGCGTCCCACGAGGTGCAGCAGGTTGCCCTCGGGATCCTCGAAGAAGAGCACGTGCCCGCCGCCGCCGGCCGGTTTCACGGGTTCCGTGAAGCGAACGCCGCGCGACTCCAGCAATCGGCGCGCCTCCTCCATGTCCTCCACGCGAAGCGCGAGATGCCGGTAGCCGGCGGTGCTGTTCAAGTTCGCGCCCGGGGGCGTCGCGATGGCCCGGTAAATCTCCAGAACGCAACCGCCGGGCAGCCGTACGAACACGGCCGGCGGTGTCTCGCCGTTGTTCCAGCATTCCTCAGCCCCCAAGGCCCGGACGTACCAGTCCGCCAGCGCCCGTGGATCCCGCGCCGCCAACCCGACGTGCTCGACTCGAATCGTCATGCCCCAAGCAACAATTGCCCGTGGATGGAATCAACCGTGTGTTGCGGGTTCAGGCCTTGGCCTCGGCCTTCCCGAAGTAAAGGGGAAGGGACCCCAGGTGCATGCCATCCACGGCGATGTCCGTCGTGTACTCGCCGAACGCGGCCAGCTTCAGGCCGTTGATGTGGACCACGAGGTTGAACGTCGCGCTCTGCGCCGTCTCCGGGAACGGCACCGTCACCTGGGCCTCGACGTTGGGCACCACGCTCCGGCCATCCGCGTCCGCCACGCTCACCCGCAGCTTGTGCGTTCCCTCCTCCACCCGATGGAACCTCAGGCGCGCGACCACGGCGCACCGCTGGACCACGTGCGGTGCCTGCGGGGCCGCCACGTGATCAAAAGCCCCAAGGATGCACAGCTTGCCCGCGTAGTCCGCCGCCGACTCGCACAACGTGAAGATCTCGAGTTTCAACGCCAACAGCCTATCCCCGCCCCCTTCGAAGCCCAAGCAACCCTTCCACGAATCGCTCTTCCACGCGAAGTGACCCAACGCTGGGAGCACGACACCACCACGCAGGCCCACCTCGGCGAGGCCTATCCGGGACGGCTTTGGCGGCTGCGTCCTAGGACGGGCGCGCTCCCAGCGTCCCGCCCCTCGCTCCCCGCTCCCCGCTCCGTCACGGGTTCAACCGCCACAACGTCCCGTTGAGCACCGCCGCGAAGCTGACCCACGCCAGATACGGCGCGAACAACCACCCGGCCACACGATGCACCCGCCTGAACTGCAACCCCGTCATCCACACCGCGCCCCACAGCATGGCCATCTCCATGAACGCCCAACCCGGCCGGTGCAGCCCGAAGAAGATCGGCGTCCACAACCCATTCAGAACCCCCTGCACCAGGAACCATCCCAGCTCGCGTCGCCGCGCCGCCCATCCGCCGCGTTTCCACACCAGCCATGCCGCCACGCCCATCGACGCGTACAGGCACGTCCACACGGGGCCGAACACCCATCCCGGCGGATTCCACGAGGGCTTGTTCAACGACCGATACCAGTCGCCCGGCGGCGCCACTGCCCCGCTGAGTGCCGGCACAAAGGCGAGCAACACCCAGCTTGCAAGAGCCGCGAGGGCGCGCCTATCACCCGACGGACTCTCCTGCGGCGCGGGCCTCGAAAGTGTCAGTGTATGCATCCAGTTACCTTAGAGCCGTTGCCCGCCGCCGCACGCCCGAACATGGCAAGGACTTGGGGTGGCCCTCGCCGTGCGCCAGAACTAACTGTTGCCCGCGACCCTGATTCGTTGCGCCAAAAGGGGTGTTACCACGGTCGTCCATCACCCCCCGCTCCACCGCCCTCCGATTTCACCCGACGCTCCCCCTCCTGCGCCCCCTTCCTTGGGGTGGTGAAGCGGAGCTTGGGAAGGCTGCGAAGCAGCCGCCCCAAGCGCAGCGCAACCACCCCAAGGAAGGGGGAGGGCCTCATCCCTCCATCCGCCGTATCCGCGCGATCTCCCTCAGCCCAGCGTCGATCTCTCGCTTCAGCACAAAGG